>JAPWTW010000002.1 GCA_028275885.1 Candidatus Nanopusillus sp. | reverse complement strand
TTCTTTACTTATATTAATCTACATATAATAATAAAAAAATTTATAAAGTTTATTTCTTTAGCAACGTATTAAGTGCCTTTACTATTTCATCCATAATTTGCTTTCCTTCACCAGGTTCTATTATTGCAGCCGTTGATGCCTGTGTATTTATACCACAAGATTGTCCCAATTTTTGTTTAGAAGAAACATATACATAAGTTACCCCTTTTTCTTCGCATAATGCTGGTATATGCATTACTATTTCTGGAGGATCTACATCTAACGCAATTGCTACCAGTTTTGCCTGTCCTCTATCTATTGCCTTTGTAGTTTCATTTACCCCCTTTCTAATTTTCCCACTTTGCTTTGCTCTTTCAAATAATTCATATACTTTTGCTTCATAATTTTGTATAAATGTATTCAATACATCCTCAGGCCATTTTACATATGGAGCTGTCATCATGATATCATCATTTAGATAAAAAATATTTTAAAAAACATTTTATAAATCTTTAAAAATTACTATGGTCTGAGTCTTTAGATTCTCCAGTTGTAGTAGGTTCAGCAATTACATAAGTAGGACCAACTTTAATAACTTTTACATTACCTTTCCAACCAACATTTACATTCTTTACAAAAGTCGCAACCCCTTTTATCCTAGCAAATCCATCTCCCCTTTGTGTCAAACTCTTTATCTCTACTTCATATACATCTCCAACTTTTATCCCCCTAACAGCCATTAATTAATATTAAAATAACTTATATATAAGTTTATTCTTTTTGTATATTTTTTCCTTTTTCAATTATCAGATTTGTCTCATCATATATACTTTCAAGCACTTTTCTATAATCTTCCTTATTTTCAGAAATTTTATCCATAATTTCTTCTAAATCTCTTGTTCTTTTCTCAGAAACAAAGTCTCCAAAATTTTTTTCTAAAAAATTATATACATCTATTCCCAATTTTGTTGGAATTAGATTATTGCTTTTATTTATTACATAGCCCCTCTCCATTACTTTCTTTACTATTATTGCATATGTTGACGGCCTACCTATCTTTCTTTCTTTCATTAAATTAATGATATCTGCCTGAGAATACAATCTAACCTTTGGTACTTTTTTACCTATAGCTTCAACAATTTTTATTCCATTCTGTATTGGTTGTATTTTCATAATATTAATTCTAAATGGAAATATTAAATCCCATCCATGATCTATCACATCTTTTACCCCACTTAATTCAATTTCCTTATTTATTTCTGGTATTTTTATCTTTTCTATATATTTAATTACAGAAACAGGTTTCATTTGCGATTGAATAAACCTAGTAAATATTAAATCATAAATTATATAATGATATTTTGTCATATTAATATATACTTCAATTTCTCCATTTTCTATAGAATTTCTTAACATATCTACATCTAAAGGTCTTGTAGGTCTAATTGCTTCATGTGCCCCCCCTTCTCCCCATGATCTTGCTACAAAATAATTTTCTCCAAATTTTTGACTTATATAATCTTTTGCAATTGATATACCTAAAGGAGATATTCTTGTGGAATCTGTTCTATGATAAGTTATTAATGCAGATTCAAACAATTCTTGTAATATTTGCATTATTCTATCTACACCAATTTTTAATATATTATTTGCATCTTGTAAAATTGTACTAGTAATATATGGAGGTAAAGGTTGTATTTCTTCTTTTTCTTCTTTATAATCAACTATATTTATTTCTTTATCTTTTATATTCTTTATAATTTTATTTATCTCTCTTCTATTCTTTATTTCAGTATCTATATATAATTTTCTATCATTCTCCAATTTTAATTCTAAAATATATGATTTAGATTTATTCCTTTCATTAAATCTATTAATTATCCAACCAAGAACTGGAGTTTGCACTCTCCCAGCAGATAACCAATTTTTATTAAAATATTTTTGAACAATTTGAGATAGACTAAATCCTAACCACCTATCTTCAATTCTTCTAACAACTTGGGATTTTACTAAATTTAAATCAATATCTCTTAAATTTTCTAAAGCATTTAATATTGCTGTTTTTGTAACTTCATGAAATTCCGCTCTTTTAATATTTCTATTAAATGGATATAATACTAAATATAAAGAATATGCAATCATCTCACCTTCTGTATCCGGATCTGTTCCAATTATAATCTGGTCAACTTCCATAGCCAATTCCTGCAGAGCTCTTATCCTATTTATTGAATCTTCAACATTTGTAGAACCACAATATGGACATTTTCCATCTTTATATTCAGTAAATTGATTTCCACAAGATAAACATTTTTTAATTGTATTATAATACGGATAAAATACACCATCTTTTCTTTCTATACCAAATAGACCAATATTATCTGTTGTTAATTCTAAAATATGACCTTTTGATGCTGTAATTAGTAAATAAATATTTCCTAAAGAAACTTCATAAACCTTTAATCCTCCAACATTTCTTATTGATGGTCTTCCAAAAAATGAGGAAATTGTTTTTACTTTATTTGGTGACTCTACAATAAATAAAACAACCTTCATTAATTCTTTTTGTTCCCTATATATTTTTCCAGCTTTTATATCCTTAATTAATTGTCTTTCATTTTCTATTTCTTTTTTTAATTCTTTTATATTTATTTCTGAAAATTCTTTAAAAATATACATTATAACTGAGCAAGAGATACAGAAATAACTTCAGAACTACTTACACCTTCTATACTATTTATTTGATTTAATAATTCTTCTTCTCTAAATTCCTGATCTGGATATAAAAATTTAACATTTAAGGAATTTAATCCAAATGCTATTGGTTGTATTTCGTGGGACAAATATTGACCACCAAAATTTTTTATTATATCTTTTACCTTTTCATTTATTTTTTCTAAATCTACATCAACATCAGTTGGAGATATTTTTAATGTTATAACTACATATCTTCCCATTTTATGGTCCAGTATAACCACAAACTGGACATTTCCATTCTAGACCCATCTTCTTTTCTTTATTGCTCCTTATTATTATTCCCTGACCACAATTTGGACATACAAATTTTACTACTGTATCGCTTACTATTAGATTTTTCAATACATTTGTTTTTTCTAATTCAGTTATATCCATAATAAAATTCATAGGTAAATCATTTTTAAATTTTTTCAAATACAATTAAAAGTAATCTTTTATTATAATTATATAGATAGAATGAATCAGTATATACTAAAGAATACTTTTTAATATAATTTATTATATTATCTAAGATTTTTTTATAATCATAACTATATAATAAAAGATATAATTTTCCATTATCTTTTAATAATTTATTTGAATGATAGAAAATATATTTATCCTTTATATTTAATTCCAAATTTTTCTTTATTCTAAAGGTAAATATTTTATCAATTGATCCTTCTTTAAATTTTAAATCAATCCATTCTATATCCAACCTTCTAAAAAATATTATATCATTTACTAAAGCATTTTCAGAATTTCTTTCTATTAATAATAATTTATTTTTATCTTTATTAACACAATATATTTTTATATTAACTTTTTTCCTTATATTCATGTATTTTTCAAGATAATTCATATATTTGAAGATTTCTTTTCTCCTCCAGAATATTGGTGATATATTCTTTATATATATACCCTGCTCTATAGAAAAAGAACCATCATCCATTATATTTAATATTTCTTCATTTTCCCTTATATCAGAATAATATATAATTTTGTTTACTAATGTTGATTTTATTTTTTCAATTTTTTTCAATTGATAACCTCTTTCATATAGATTTTTTAATAGAAAATACCCATATTTGTCTTTTTTCTTATATAATATATTATCTATTGTTCTAGAATTAAATAATAAATTCAATCTTTCTTCGAAATCTAAATTTACATAAATTAAAATTTTGTTTTTCTTTTCAATCATATTATAATCAATATTTCTATTTAATATTTTTTCTATCTCTTTAATTGTAATATTTTCTAAACCTTTTTCAGTTATAAGCAAAGTATTATAATTATTGTCCATAGAATATAATATAAATGGAAAATTACATAATCCCATCAGTAAGTCAAATATTAATATTTTTAATATTATTATTTGCACTAATAATATCTACATATACAAGAAGATATATAGAAGATGATATTGAGAAATATTATAAGAAAATGCAAATTATTTCATTAATAATATTAGTTTCTCTTGTTTATTTCAATTATTATGTAATAATATTTGTTTTTAGTTATCTATTAACTTATTATAAGAAATATCATAGATATCTTGTTATTATATTTCAGATCTCAACAATATTATTTTTATCATTATTAAATATTATAAATAGTTATTATGAGTTTTCACTACTTTTGCTATTCACAATAGTTTCTTCATTTTCATATAAAAAATAAAATTTTTTATAAAGCAAAAAATAAATATATATTGTGGAATTAAGAGATGCCATAAGAAATAGAAGAAGTATTAGGAAATATTTAGATGAAGATATTTCATATGAAGATATATTAGAAATATTATCTTTAGGAATATTGGCACCTATAGCAGGAAACATATCACATTATTATTTTATCATTGTAAAAGATCCTGAAAAGATAAGAAAAATTTCTGAATTTGCAGGCCAAGATTTTATAAAAGATGCAAATACATTAATAATAATTATATCAGACGATAATAAATTAAAATCATTATATGGAGAAAAAGGACAAATATTTGCAATACAAGATACTGCAGCAATAGCAGAAAATATATTATTAGCTGCAACTGATAAAAATATTGGAACATGTTGGATAGGTTCTTTTGATGAAGAAAGTATAAAAAATCTATTAGAAATACCAAAAGATAAGAATATACATATTATAATTGCAATGGGATACCCAAATGAAAAACCAAAAGAATCTATTAGACCAAATTTATACGATATAACATTCTTTGAAAAGTGGGGAAATAAAGTATATAAACCACAATTTTATCCTTTGTTTAAAAATATAAAAAGTATAACAGATTATTTTAAGAAGGTATTTGAAAATATATAATTATATTATATTATTAATTTCTTTTCAACCAAACTTTGTTGTGCTGGTTTTAATTTTGGTAATAGTACTTCAATCATTTCATCTATAAACTTTGCTAATGCTGGTGCATACAACCAAACAGCAACATCCATTGAAGATGGAACTTCTTTTTCATCAAATAACATCATTAATATTTCTTCAGAATCAATTGTAACAATCCTTCCTCTATAATCTCCAGCATCATATATTTCAACTACACTCATCAATTCTTGGACATATTTTGCATTTCCTTCATCTATTGGTGTTATAATTCTAACTGGTATTTGTCTTTCTTTTAATTCATAAAATATTGGTTTTAATGCAATTGCATCTCTAACGAATGTTAATTGGGTTGTAACAATATTTACATGCTTTTGAGCTTCTTTTAACATTGATTCTAAATGACTTATTATATTTTGCTGTCCTCTTATTGCACCAGATTTTTCAGAAACATCTATTGATCCAACACCAGATTTATGCAATGCATCCAATTCTCTTATTAAATCTGAAGTTTTTACTTTTTCCAATTCATTAATTTTTCTTGTCATTGTTTCTTCATATCTTTTTTTTACTCTTTCAACAACTTCTGTAGGTGGAACAGCAAGATATTTTATTGGTTTACCAAGTTTCATGATTACAAATCCTTTCTTTTCTAATGATTCTAAAACATCATATGCTCTTGACCTTGGTATATCTGCAATATCTGCCAATTCTCCAGCAGTTGCAACACCCTTCATTAATAGGGCCAACCATATCCTAGCTTCATAAGTATTCAAATTAAAAGACGACTTTATCTTCTCTACAAGCTCTTCACTTATAACCATAATTTATTATATAATAAAAAGCTTAAAAATAGAATTACTTTTTTTGGCTTTTATATAGTTCTACCAACCTATCAATGGTATCAACATCTTCAATAGATTTATCAGGTCTTAGCCTAACGAATCTAGGAAACCTTAGTGCATAACCTGAAGAATATTTAGGACTTTTCTCTATTTCATCATACAATACCTCTATTACAATTTTTGGTTTAACTTTTACATATTTTCCACTTTGTTCCTCAATATAATCTTTTAACATTTCTGTCATTTCTTCAAATGTTACATCATCTGGGCTTTCTTTTTTCTCTTTAAATCCACTTCCAACTTCTCCAACTTCCAATAATTTCCCTGTTTTTTCATCTCTAACAGCAACTACAAAAGATGTCAACCATCCACTTCTCTTTCCCTCCCCCCATTCAGCACCAACTATTATAACATCCAAAGATTCTTTTACAGGTTTTAATTTAACCATATAACCAACCCTTCTACCAGGATGATATGGTGCATCTAATTTTTTAAACATAACACCTTCTAAACCATTATTAACTGCCTCTTCAAAAAATCTTTGAGCTTCTTCATCTGAAGATGTTATTATACTTTCTGATAAAGATATTTTATTTATATCTTGTTTTACTATTGATTCCAATATTTTTCTTCTCTCTTTAAATGGCGTATTTATTAAAGATTTTCCATCATAATAAATTATATCAAAAATCCTAACAACAACAGGTATTTCTCTTACCATCTTTTCTATATCATATTTTCTTCTAATTCTCCTTGAAATTCTCTGAAATGGTAAATATTTTTTATTTTCTTTATCATATCCAACAATTTCTCCTTCTACTAAAAAATCTTTATCTTTTGGAAAACATTCTTTAATATATTCTATTACATCAGGAAATTGCTTTGTTACATTTTCTAGTCTTCTTGTCCATAAAGATATTTGATCACCTTTTTTATGTATTTGAACCCTAAATCCATCATATTTATATTCAACCTGTGCAGGTCTTCCGACAATATCTAAAGCATCTTTAGCACTCTCCGCCTTTATTGCTAGCATTACTCTAATTGGATTTCCCAATATTGGTTCCAATTTAAATACAATATCTTTTCCCTTTTCTAGAATTTGTTTTACCAGCTCGCCAAAATCATTCAAAATTGAATATGCAATTTCTACACTTTCTGATGGTAGACCAAAAGCCATAGCTATAGAATCTATTATAATCCCTTCTCCAACCCCTATTTTCAAATCCTCTAACGTTAATCTTGCAATATATTTTGCTTCTATTGGTAATGCAGAAATAAATAAATTAGCCAAATATTTAATCTTCTTTTCTTGTGTTCCTTCTCCTTCCAATTCTCCTATAGTTCTAAAAGTATTATATACATCTTTTACAGTTAATTTTTTTGTAAACATTGATTTTTGTTTTCTTTCCTTTACCAATTTTTCTGCAACTACTCCAAGATCACCTGTCTTTACAAATAAACTTTCAATATAATTTTTATCATAACCTGTAGCCAAAGATAAAGCTCTAATAGTAAATTTCTCAGCTATTCCTATATCTTTATCTTCCCATGGATAAAAAATCATTCCTTGTAATAACATAAATGTCTCTTTTAAAGAATCCTTATCTATTTCTTTAATGAATCTTGCCAATATTTCTGTTTTTTGATTTTTTTCAGAAACAGATTCTAATTTTCTAAACACCTCAGCCAGCTTTGAAAACTCCATAAAAAATATATAAAATTAAATTAAAAAACTATTGTAGTATATCAATACCTAAATTTACATCTTTCTTTACTTTTGTTAATTCTCCAGATTCCCATTCTTCCTTCCATCTTCCTAATATATATGGACTCTTAACTCCAGATATAATTACTGTAACCTTTATCTTTCCTTTCATTTCTTCAGATTGTCTTGCACCCATTATTGTTAATGCATCTTCTCCAAGATGTTGCTTTATATATTCCATTGCTTCATTTATTTCATTCAATGTCATATCTGATCCGCCTTCAACATGTACCAATGCACCAGATGCACCATTGTAATCAACATCTAATAATGGTAATTCTAATGCTCTTTTTGCTGCAGTTACTGCTCTTTTTTCATCATCTGCAATTCCAATACCTACTATTGAAGCTCCACCTACACCTAATACTGTTTTTACATCTGCGAAATCTAAGTTAATATAAGAAGCTTTATCAAATGTCTCTACCAAACCTTTTATCATTTGTCCTATTAAATTGTTTGCATATCCAAATGCTTGTGTAAATGGCAAATTACCAGCATATTGTAATATTTTGTTGTTATCAATTAATATAACATTGTCTGCATATTTTCTTAATTGTGCTAGACCTTCTTCTGCTTTTTCTCTTCTTACTACACCTTCATTATAGAAAGGTAATGTTGCAACTGCTACTACAAGTGGTACTCCAACTTCTTTTGCTATTTGTGCAACAACTGGTGCTCCTCCTGTTCCAGTTCCCCCTCCCAAACCTAATAATATCCAAACCATATCTGCACCCTCTAATAACTTCCTTATATCTGATTGAGAAGATCTAACAGCCTCCATTCCTTTTGATGGTAATCCTCCAGCACCCAATCCTCTTGTAACTTCTTTACCCAATAGAACTTTTTTATGAGCTCTAACTATCTTTAAATGAGCATAATCTGTATTTGCTGCAATTACTTCTGCACCTTTTATATTCATTCTATATAACCAATCTGCCATATTACATCCAGCCCCACCTACGCCTATTATTTTTATTGTTGGCAACAATTTAAACTCCTCCCCTGGCGATACTCCTATTATTTCATCTTCCATTTTACTATTAACCTCTGCCATTTATAGTTATGGCATTTCATATATTAAAAATATTTCTATAAAAAAATAGTGTTTTTTGAAGATTTTAGTGAATTTTCATAAATTTAAGATAGTTTTTAACATAAAATAATTAAATATATAAATTATATGAATATCTAACAGATTTCTCTAAATAGTAAAAAAAATCATGTTAAGATAATCATTAATAGATAAATTTTTAAGTATTATATAAACAATTACTATTAAGTAAATTATAAGATAAACAAAAAATATAAGATTTATAAAAATTACTATAACTATTATTATTATGAAGTTAGAATCTACCTTGCCAATGTTTATATTACCAGCATTAATTATAGCAGCATCAATAGTAGCTACTACTCAATATTTATCAACAGATATTATTCATATGGATTCAAATATTATTGCATATGCAGATTGTGCACAAAATATGATGAATTATGCATTTCTTGGACAGGTTTATAATTTCTCTCAATGTTATTTGAATAGTATAAATCAACCATATGTAAATTGCTATTATAATTTAACAAACATTATATGTAATATAAATGGAACTAATTATATATATCCTCTAGGGTAAATTTTTGTTAATATTGTTTTTATAAAAAGTTAAAATATTTTTTTTATATAAAATCTTTTATGAAATATGCAAGAATAAAGACAAAAGATAACAAAATATTTGAGGGTTATTTAGTAAATGAAACATCAGAATTTATAATAATAAAATTAAAGAATGGTTATAATATTGGGATAAAGAATGACGATATTCTAGAATTAAATAAAGAAGAAATAGAATCAAAATATGAAAATAGAGAATATAAAAAATTAGAAAATAAGAATAATAAAATATCAATATTGGCTACTGGTGGAACAATATTATCAAAGATAGACTATAGAACTGGCGGGGTCCATATGTTAACTAAACCTGAAGAATTAATCGATCTTGCACCAGATCTATTAGATTATGTTGAAATTAAAAATATAGAGATACCATTTTCAATCGCTTCAGAAGATATGATACCAGATAATTGGATAGAAATTGGAAAAATATTGATAAAATTATTAAATGATGATGTAAATGGAGTAACAATTTTACATGGAACTGATACTATGCACTATACATCAGCAGCACTATCTTTTATTGTAAAAAATTTAAATAAACCAGTTTCAATTACTGGATCACAAAGATCTTCTGATAGACCATCTTCAGATGCATTTTTTAATTTATTATCCTCTGCAGTATATGATAATTCTGATATAGCAGAAATAGCAGTTGTAATGCATGGAAGTAGTTCTGATAGTTTTTCATATGCACATAGAGGAACAAAGGTTAGAAAAATGCATACAGAAAGGAGAGATGCATTTCAATCAATAAATTCTTTACCATTAGCAAAGATATTTCCATATAATAAAAAGATTGAAATAATTGACAATAATTATAGAAAAAGGAATAATAATAATCCTTATTTAGATGATAAATTATGTAAAAAAGTTGCATTAATAAAAACATATCCTGGTTCAGACCCTGATATAATAAAATATTATGTAGATAAAAATTACAAAGGAATTGTAATAGAAGGGACTGGTTTTGGACATGTACCAACAAATCCAACAGATAAAAAATATTCATGGATCGAAAATATAAAATATGGAATAGAAAAAGGTACAATATTTGTTATGACATCTCAAACAATATTTGGAAGGACAAATCCTTTTGTATATAGTAATGCAAGATTATTATATAATTTGGGAGTTATATATGCAGAAGATATGCATCCAGAGACAGCATATGTAAAATTAATGTATGTTTTGGGACATACAGAAAATTATGAAGAAGTTAAAAAAATGTTTTTAACAAACATTGCTGGAGAAATAAATGAAAGAAGTTCTTACGAATTCTTTAACTTTAATAATGATTAAATTTTATTAATGAACATAAGATCCTTCTTTTATATCTCTATCAACAGTTAATAATGATAAATTACCATTCCCATCCTCTGCAGCTAATAGCATTCCTTGAGATTCTACTCCTCTAAAACTTTTTGGTTGCAAATTATAAACAATTATTATTTTCTTATTTAATAATTCTTCCTTTTTATACCATTGTTTTATTCCAGATACAATTTGTCTTATTTCATTTCCCAAATCAACTTTTAATATATATAACCTATCTGCATTTGGATGATCTTGTACATCTATAATCCTTCCAACAACCAATTTTACTTTTGAAAATTCATCTATTGTTATATAATCCATTTTAAAATTTTTTATTTAAATTTTATAAATGGATCCAGTAAGAGATTTAAAAATAAATAAAGATATGAAAATAAGAGACTTAATAGAGCAATTTAAATATATAGGAGGATTTCAAGCTCAAGAATTATATAGAGGATATGAAATATTAAAAGAAATGCTAAACGATAAGAATGTAATTAAAGTATTAAGTTTTCCTGCAGATATTATTGCAACTGGAATAAGGGGTATAATTAAAGATATTATTAAAAATAAATTATTTGATATAATTATTACAACAGCTGGAACATTAGATCATGATATTGCAAGATTAACAAAGGATTATTATTTAGGATATTTTGACTCTGACGATATAAAATTAAGGGAAGAAGGTATATTGAGGTTAGGAAATATTTATATACCAGAAGAAAATTATGGTATAGCAATTGAAAATACATTAAGACCAATTTTAGATGATATATTTAGAGAATTAAAAAATAAAAATAAAAATTTAATATCTACTTATGAATTAATATTCGAAATTGGGAAAAGATTAGAGAAATTTGATAAGAAGGGGGAAAGTATAATATATTGGTCATATAAAAATAATATACCAATAATTGTACCTGGAATTACAGATGGTGCAGTTGGAACACAAATATTAATGAAAGAATATGACTATCCCGACATACAAGTATCTGTATGGGAAGATGAAAAATTTTTAGCATCAAAATTCTTTGGAGAAAAAAAGGTAGGAGCATTAATTTTAGGAGGAGGAATATCAAAACATCATACAATATGGTGGGCTCAATTTGCTGGAGGATTAGAATATGCAATATATATTAGTTCTGCAAATGAATTAGATGGAAGTTTATCTGGAGCAAAAACAAAAGAAGCAATAACTTGGAAAAAAATTAAAAAAAATGCAAAACATGTAAATATATGGGGAGATATAACAATTATATTGCCAATAATTATATCAGAATTTTTATAATCTGAATACCCTCTTTTCATCATCTTTCAGTCGACACCGATTTCTTCATATATAATTTTATAATTTCAAAAAATATATATAATTATTATCGCACCTCCAGATCAATGAGGGACTCTGAGTATGAAGCTGGTGACACCGCGGTTAAAAGAAAAAAGCTCTTATTTTTCCTTTTTGCCAATCATATAATATAATCCTTGAAACCCTTTTTATCCAATCAGAATCTTTCTTTATATTGTATTTTTCTCTTAATTTAATAAATAAATCTTTTATATTTTCTATATTTATATTATAATATTCTTCAAATGGTTTTTTACCTATCTTTTTATATAAATATAAAACTGCTTTTTCAGGATATTCTAATTTATCTACATCATATGCTCCCAAAATTGTCAATAGATATTTATTTTTTGTTTCAACAATACCTGGAGAATCTATTAAATAATATTTTCTAGATAATCTAATTATTTGTAAATGTTTTGTAAATCCTGGTTTTGGAGAAGTACCAACACTCCTTCTTCCAACCAATATATTTATTATTGAAGATTTTCCAGTATTTGGATATCCAACTACTCCAATATATGCTTTTTCATATTTTTTCCCAACTTTTTTTATTGCTTCTCTTAACTTTCTACTTCCTTTTCTATATATTGCTGACATATATACTGTTGTATATTCCTTGCTAAATTCTTCTACCACTTTTTTTAGAAAATCTTCACTTACTAAATCAGATTTATTCAGAACTAATATTAGGTCTTTATTTTTATTTTTTATATATTTTTCTATATATCTTATTCTACATAATTTTGGAAACCTTGCATCCAATATTTCAAGCAATATATTAGATTTATTTATTAATTCTTTTATTTTAGTATCCATAATATAAAATATTTTAGAAATATAAAATAAAAAAATATTTTAAAAATTATTGATATAAATTTATAAATTAATTTTAACAATATTAATATATGGCAGCTAGAAGAAGAAAAACACTAAAAGAACTTTTATTGGAATTATTAAAAACTCCAAAAACTGTTGATGAAGTAATAAAAGCAGTAAAATCTAAAAGACCAAGAACAAGAGTTAGAGTTATAAAAGCATTAGTATCAAGACTATTAAGAGAAGGATCTATAAAGAAAGTAGGAGATAAATTACAAGCATAAAAATTTAAAGTTTTTATTTATTTTAAATTTTTAAAAATTAAGGTAATAGATGTTTCTCCTCTAAAATATCTGCTAACCATTTTAAATCCAATTCTTCTAATTTTTCTCTTGTAGGTCTTCCATTTATCCAACCCCTTGCTTTATAATACTCAGGTAACATTTCGCCAATTTTTACTACATAACCCGCAGAAGGTCCTTCTTTAAATGGTTCCTCTAAGAATCTTTTTGGTAAATTATCATATTCTGAGTTATCTCCAAATACTAAAATATTATATACTCTTTCTGCATTCCATATCCTTTCCCCAATTTTTAATAATTCTTGGGAGTTAATATTCCATCCAGTAATTGAAGATAATTGTTCAGCATATATTTCCTCATTTAATGCATATCTTGAAAATCTGCATAAAATCATACTATCAATTACTGCAGCTAAATCTTGCTCTTTTTTTATTAATTCTCCCTTTCCTCTTGTTTCAAATCTATTAATATTATTATTTCCTAAATACGTTGGTTCTGTAACTTCTTTAAATAATCCAAGTTGATCATAATCACCTGTATTACTTGTTGCATACCATAATCCATAACCTTGTGCTCCCCTAGGATCAAAACCAAATAAAGGCATTCCCCTTTTATTTACCATTGCATATTCTTCCGAATTATATTTTTTTGCAAATTCCCTTGTACCTTCTGATAAATCATCTCCAATTCCAATTCTATTTGCAATTCTATATATTAATTCAATAATTAATTCTGGATCTCCCCAATTAACTTTTAATCCTTCCAATTTTTCTTTTGGTATTTTTCCCTTTTCAACCAATTCAATAAATGTTCCAATAACATGACCTGTTCCAACTATATCTAAACCTAACTCATTACATAAATGATAAGCTCTTAAAACAGAAGGTAAATTATCATTATTTAGATTATATCCAAATCCCCATATACCCATATATTCTGGACCATCTCCCTCTGTAGTAAATAGTGGTTTATCGACCTTTGTATATTTTTTACATCCTATTGGACATCCCCAGCATATTGATTCTCTTGTTTTTTCTTGATCCAAATATTCTTTTACAATTGTTTCTCCAGATAATTTACTAAAATCTGGAAATACATTTGTTTGATAATTTTTTACAGGTATCATACCTTTTTCTCCTAAAGCCTTTGCTAAGAATCCCGCAGTTCCATATTTTGGCAATATTACAGATGTAATAGCAGAATTTCTTACAAATTGTGAAGATTTTAAGATAACTTCTCTAAATTTTTCTTGATTTGCAATTTGAGGTTTTAAATTCCCCCTTACAGCAATTGCCTTTAAATTCTTACTTCCAAATACTGCTGCAATTCCTCCCCTTCCAACAGCACCTTTTCCTTTATCTTCCATTACTGCTGCTATTTTAACTAATTTTTCACCTGCAGGTCCTATGCTAATTACCTTAATATTTTTTGCATCATCTTTTCCTACAATTGATGATAATTCTTCTCTGATTAAATCTACAGTTTGGTAAACTGTTTTTCCCCATAGATGTTTTGCATCTCTTATTTCTGCTTTTCCATTATATATCCATAAATATACTGGTCTATTTGCTTTTCCTTCAATTATTATAAAATCAAAACCTGAAAATTTTAATTCTGCACCAAATTTACCTCCAGCATTTCCTTCATAAATTGTGTTTGTTATTGGAGATTTTGTAATAATAGACCATCTTCCAGCAGTTGGAATTCCAGCAATTCCAGTTACAGGTCCTGTAGCAATAACTAATTTGTTTTCAGGGCTTAAAGGATCTATGTTGGGTGGTACTTCCTTTATTATATAATATGTGCCAATCCCTCTACCCCCCAACCATTTTCTTAATATATCTTCTGAAGGTAAAGGTTCTATAGAAACTTTCTCCTCAGTTAAATTCACTCTTAAAACTTTTCTCATATATCCATAAACCATAAATAATAGTTATTTTCATACTTAAAAAATATTTAATATTTAAATTATATTTTGACAAAATAATAGAGTTATTTTTATAAAGATTGAAAAAATAATAGAGTTATTATGAAATACATAAATAGAGAAATAGAAGAAAAAATAAATAAATTTATTAGAAGAAAGGAAATAATTGGAATAAGAGGACCTAGATAAGCTGGGAAAACAACATTATTAAAAAATATTTACGAAAAAATCAATGAAAATAAAGTATATATTGATATGTATATAGATGAGTATAGAAAAAATTTTGAAGAAAATTATATAGATTTTATTAAAAGATATAAAAATGATAAGAAATTATTTCTTTTTTTAGATGAGATTCAAAAATTAAAGGATGGTGGAAAAATATTAAAAATAATATATGATAATTTTAACGATATTAAAATTTTTATATCTGGATCTTCAACATTAGAAATTAATACGAAAATACTTCCAGATTTAGTTGGAAGATTAATATTATTTACTTTATATCCTTTTAATTTCTATGAATTTTTATTATCAAAAGATAAAGGACTTGCAAATTTAGTAAAAGAAAAGAGAGAATCTTTAAGAGAATTTTTAGAAAATGATAATGAAATTAAAAAGCCCTCTTTTAATGAAGAAATAATAAAATATTTAAAAGAATATTTAATATATGGAGGATATCCAGAAGTTGTTATAGCAAAAGATTTAGAAGAAAAGAAAATATTATTAAAAAATCTATATAATTTATATATTGAAAAAGATATTATAAACTTTTTCCACATCTATGATTCTTCAAAATTTATAGATCTTACTAGATATTTATCCTTTATAATAGGAAACATTTTGTATATTTCTTCAATTTCTAAAGAATTAAAAATAAGTTATAGAAAAACTGAAAATTATATAACAATATTAAGGCATACATACATAATAGATTTAATTGAACCCTTTCATAAAAATATTATAACAGAATTAAAGAAAGCTAAGAAAATATATTTTATAGATCTAGGCTTAAGAAATTCTGTTATAGATAATTTTTTAGAATATGATAAAAGAACGGATAAAGGACAATTATTAGAAAATTTTGTTTATATTGAATTGCTAAAAAATTTTTCAGATTGGAAAATAAATTATTGGAGGACAACTGGAAAGGCAGAAATAGATTTTATTTTAACAAAAGGGGATAAAATTATTCTAATAGAAGTAAAAACATCTAGAAGAATTAATAAAGGTTTTTATACGTTTATTAAGAGATATAATCCTGAAAAGGGATTAATAGTAACCTTAAATGAATTTGAGATAAAAGAAATTTATAACACAAAAGTATATATTATTCCAGCATATTATATATAAACTTAAAGGATATTTAAAATTTATTGGGCCCGTAGTCTAGTCGTAGGATGTCGGCCTGGCTAGCCGGAGATCCCGGGTTCAAATCCCGGCGGGTCCATTATTTACCGAATCTCCTTTCTCTTTTCTTATACCATTCGATTGCATTTATAAAATCTTCTTTTGTAATTTCTGGCCAATATTTTTCTATAAAATATAATTCAGAATATGCGGATTGATATAATAGATAATTACTTATTCTATGTTCCACTTGTCCTTATTATTAAATCTGGCTCTGGGTATGGAATTTCATCACCAAAATATAAATATCTCATAAATAATGATTCATCCAAGTTATTAATATCTATAATACCTTTTTTAAAATCTTCAAATAATCTTTTAATACCATCAATTATCTCTTGCCTACTCCCATATACAACTGTTAAATTTAAATAATATCCAGAATTATTTTTTGTTAAATCTTCTACTAATTTTATTTCTTTTTGAATATCGTCTGGTAAAAGATGCATTCTACCAATTATTTTTATTTTTACATTATCTTCAATAATATTATTATATTCTCTTATCTTTTTTTAGTTTTCTCTTAATAATCTTAATACAGCATCTACATCTTCCTTTGATCTTTTTAGGAAATTATCATATGAAATAACAAAAAATGTAACAACCTTTATACCAAATTCCATACACCAATTTAGAAATTCTAAAGTCCTTTCAGAACCTATTTTATAGGCTTCATATATAGGTAAATTATATCTTCTTGCATATCTTCTATTACCATCCGGTATAACTACTATATGTTTTGGAATATCGTTCATAACTAATTATATTTAATATGTTTTATAAAGTATAAAATACTTTAATAATTAAAGAATTGTATACCTAAAATCATCATTATTCTACATTATTAAAATATTATGTAATGGGGTTACAAAGTTTAATAATATTAACTTTATTTAAGAATATATATTGCACCCGTCGTCTAGTGGCAGGATGCGGGCCTTCCAAGCCCGCGACCCGGGTTCAAATCCCGGCGGGTGCATAATATAATTTATTATTTCTTTTTCTGGATAAACTATATATTTAACATATTTTATATTTCCATTTCTTAGATTTTCCCTAATTTCTTTTCCACTAATAATTCTAGGACTATAAATAACCTTAAGATCTATATCATAAATTATTTTATAAAATATTCTAACTATTTTAAACATTATTAAACGCTTTATATCGCCAGTATTTATTATGTAATCTACTTTACATTTATTATAATTAAGAATATTTCCAATTTTAACAAAGAGATCAATTAAATTTTTATAGCAAATACCATATACTTCAATATTATATTTTTCTCCATATATCATCTCTAAACCTTTTAATATATTATCTATTGTGACATCTAATGGTATTGGATTACTATCTAATCTAGAATTTTCATTTCTAACAACAATAATTTTTATATTATTTACATCATATTTTTCTAGAATTTTCCATAAACTATTCAAATGACCAATATGAAATGGTTGAAATCTACCAATTAATAAAGCTGTATATTTACTTTGCATTATTAATTTATTAATTATAAAAATTTACATAAAATTTATGGATATTATTATAGGAAGATCTTTAGATGATTTAGAAAAATATGGATTAAAAGGTTCAATTTTCATAGGTAAAGAATATATAAAAATGGAAAACGCTTTATCTTTAGCAAATACAGTTTATTTAGATATAAATCTCCCACATTTAATATTAATTGCAGGAAAAAGAGGACAAGGAAAAAGTTATACATTGGCTTCAATATTTGAAAGCTTATCAGATCTTGAAAAAGATCTATTAAATAATTTCTCTGGATTAATATTTGATACAGCAGGGATATTTTGGACAATGAAGTTTCCGAATTATAGAGATGCTGAATTATTAGAAAAATGGGGTTTAAAGCCAAAATCAATAAAAAATTGCAGAATATTGGTTCCTAAAGGTTTGTTAGAAGAATATAGAAAAATAAATGTTCCTATAGATAATGTTTTTCAATTAAATCCTTCAGATCTATCGGGAATTGAATGGGTTTTAACATTTAATTTGGATCCAACATCAAATATTGCATTATATATACAAAAAATTATAAAAAGGATGAAAGAAAATAATAATGGATATTCTATACAGGATATAATAAGTTATACAGAAAAATTAGATATAGATAGTAATATTAAAAATGCTATAACTACATATTTCGAAAATGCGGATAGCTGGGGGATATTTTCTGAAAAAGCTGAAAATATAAGAAATTTAACAAAACCAGGTTATATAAATATATTAGATATATCATTATATACTACAATAACTGGTGGATGGTCAGTAAAAAATCTAGTAATTGGATTAGTATCTAAGAAAATATTTTACCAAAGATTAATATATAGAAAAGTAGAAGAATTAGAAGAAATATATATTTCAAAAGAATTAGGTACAAGAGAGTTTCCATTAATATGGATTGCAATTGATGAAGCTCATGAAGCAATTCCAAATGATTCAGTTACACCAGCAACAGAACCCTTAATACAAATAATAAGAGAAGGAAGACAACCAGGTATAACATTGGTATTAGCAACGCAACAACCTAGTAAAATGCATACAGATGTAATTACTCAAAGCGATATAGTTATATCACATAGAGTAACTGCAGAGAGAGATTTAAAATCTTTAAATGAAATAATGAAGAATTTTACTGCACAGGAGATTGATATATACATGAATGAAAATTTACCAAAGAGAAAAGGTGCTGCTTTAATTTTAGATGATAAATCTGAAAAAATATATCCCGTTCAAATAAAACCAAGGGTTTCTTGGCATGGAGGTGCAGATCCAACTTTAATTAGAAAGAGATTATGGTTAGAGGGATAGTAAAAGAAATAGAAGGTATAATTGCAATAGTAATTTTTATTTCATTTTTAACATTCTATTTGACAATGTATAGAGAATATATAATAAATAATATTAATAATTATGATCAAATAAATTATTATAATATCTATATAAATAATATATTAAATTCAATTGAAAGTGAATATTATTTATTGTCATTAAATGTTTCAATACCATTATCTATGTATTATCAATGTTTACCAAATTCTTCAATATATGATGATTTAATTGATAAAAATGCATATAATGATTTTTGTACATCATTTCCAATCTATTATCCATTAAATATATCTTTTTTAACAAATTATTCTGGAGTATTAAATAATACAAATAATACATATTTAGATCCAAATGTTGGAATATTTTTTTATGCAAATTTTCTAAATTTTAATATAAGCAATAATCAACCTCAATATATTTTAATAAATGTTTCAAATCCGTCAAGTCAAAATTTAACTAATTATCCCATATTTATAACTTCTACTGATATTTTTTATTGGCTACAGAATGGTTATAATCTATCTATAAAAGATTTGAAGGGAAATAATTATTATTTTTGTTATTTAAACAATAATTTAAATTGCAATAGTTTTAATAATAATTCTTATGGAATTTGGGTTAGTTTAAATATATCTCCATATGGTTATATAATATTAAATATTTCTCCAATAAATGAGACAAATAGTTATTCAATTGATGGAAAAAGAATATTTCCAGTATATGATAATTTTAGTTATCAAAATTATCAACAGTTTAGCCAATATTGGACAAATAATACTCCTATAAATATTTCATATATGAATCCTGGAGATAATATTTATTCTTGTTCTCAATACCTTTTAGGCTCATGTATACAATATAATAATTTTATAATTACTTACAATAATAACATTCCTAAAGGTAACTATTTAATACTATTTAATATTCAAAATAATTTAATGTCATCTAATAATACTTATATAAAATTAGGAGATAATTGTAATATAAATTTACCATCTTCTGGAAATCCGAATTCTTTATATATTTATTATTGTCATAATGATGACAACAACGCTAAATTGCAAATATCCGGTCGAAATATTACTGCATATTATATAAATTTAATTCCATATAATGTAATACCAAATATAAAAATAATTTATCAACCAAATTTTACTAATAATTATAAATTTATCATAGGTCCAAATATAACTTATGATTTTTCTCAATATAATGATTTAGGTAGTGGAAGCATTTTATTAACTAATTCCATCAATAACTTTGCAATATATAATAATAATTTATCATATTTTTCTTATCTAATAAATATCCGTGGTAATACATATTACTCCATTCCAATGACTTATCTAAATGAATGCCTTTCATATGTAATAATTGGATTTTCATTTTATACTTCTGAATATGAGCCTTATAATTTAACTTCTTATGTTTATAATGATTCATTAGCTTTATTATATTTATATAATTCTACAAATCTATCAATAAAGGATATAATATTTTCTAATACTTATTGGTATATATTTAGTACACAAAAATACTATAATTCAAATAATATGATATTTTGGAATACTTCTCAACATAGTTATGGTTTTGTTTTAAACTCAACTAATATTTATAATAAAATATTCGATATAAATAATTTAAATAATGGATATTTTTATTATGAATATGAAAATGGTATAATATTAAGAATATATTTTGAAAATTTTCTTTGCTCAAAGTATTTAAATTCTATATTATATACAAATTATAATTCTATAATAAATATTTCCTATGCCTCCCAATATGATAACTATAATGACCTTTATTTCTTAAATACAACATTGAATAATAATTATAATTATCTAGATTATTATTTCTATTTATATTCGAATCCAAATTTAGATAAACAAACAGCATTGTATTTAGCATTTTCTACCCAAATTCCATATATTGAAATAAATTATATTAAAACAGTAAATGCAATAAATTTAAATAATTTAATTAATTTATCAAAAAATTATCAAAATGCATATTTTTATTTTAGTAATTTGAATATAACAATATTTAATGGAACAATATATCAAGGAAATATCTTAAATAATTATATATATTCAGAAAACTTTAATGTATATATCTTAAATAATACAATGGTAAATACATTATATAAAGATCAATTAACAATATATATAAAATGAGAAGTTGGATAATTCTAATAGAATTGGCATTTTCAATAATATTATTAACATTTTTCTTTTTATATACTTATTATAGTAAATCTAACAATTATAATATTTATACTTTTGATCCAAATAATTTAATTTACTTAAATACTTCATGTAACAATAATCTATATATCTATGAAATAATAAATCTAACAAACAGCAATATTACAATATGCTATTTTGGAAAACAAGTAAATTCAACATATATACAAAATTATGAACCAATATTTGAATATTTATATGCAGGCCAAAATTATTTTGATCCATATATATTGATTATATTTAAATGAAATCACAGTATATATTACTAGCAACAATTGCAATTATTATTATCTTATCTTTTATTACATATTACAATCTTTCCCCAATAAAGAATATTAATCCAAATTTAATAGGAAAAAATTTTGAAGATCAAATAACATACATATATCAAAATTTTGGGTATAATTATATATCTAATTATACAATATATTTTCAGAATTATACAAAATATATTAATTACAATTTTTCTTTTATTTGTATATCTTCATATAATTTATCAATTCAAAAATGTACTGGAAATAATATAAATTGTTGTTATTATTTTAATGGATATTTTGTTGTAAATAAAAGTATATTAAAATATTGTAATGAAAACTTTATTTTATATAATCCACCAAATTGGATTTGTTTTTGTTATAATGTAAGCAATTCTGATAGTTATTATATTAATTTCTTTTGTATTTAACATAAACTAATATATAGACCTGATTGATTTTTATTTAATAATAAACATAAATTATTTGTAACTGTAATATTAGAACTGTTTAATAAATTAAATGGAATTGTGTTAATAGTAAAATTGTATTTATAATTATATAGAGATAATTTAGTTATATTTAAATTTATATATGGTGGAACTTGTAAAGAATAATTTATAGTAGAATAATATATACACATTATTTCTCCTGGATAAATATATATGATTGTTTTTGATGGTAAATTATTATAAGCTTTATAATTACATGAATAACAAGATCCAACTGTTTCTATTTGATAATTTAAATTTGTCAATAAATTTACAATATATTTTAAGTTTAATTCATCTTGTTGGTTTTGAATTGTTAGATGAACAAAATATATAACTAAAGATAATATAGAAAGGGCAAATGCAGTATATATTAAAAATTCAATCCATAAACTTATACCCCTCATGAAATAGACTTTATATAATCAATTAAATTCTTATTTTCATTACTTAATTCTTTATATATTTCATTAGCTAATTTATCTAATAAACTTCTTCCATTATTTGTTACAACTCTTCCCTTTTTCCTTCCTTCAGTAACTTTCATAACTAATCCAGCATTTTCTAATTGATGTAATATTTCCCTTATTAGTTTTCCATATCCTCTTACAACCTTTCCAGGTTCCATTCCTCTTTTTCTTAATCCTGAATATTTTCTCCTTAGTCTAGAAACTCCAATCGGTCCATATAAATATACTTTTCTTAAAATCGATGCTGCTCTATAATACCACCATCCAGGTCCACCATTATAATCTACATCTGGAGGAAAATCCGGATTTCTCTCTTTATCAGGTCCTGTTTTAATAAAAAATGCCCAACTTGGTGGTTTTATTATATCTTTATAATTTTCAAATAAATATTTAGCTAATCTTTCTACAAGCATTTGACCATTTACATCTCTTACAGATACCATAATATGCAATATTTATAAAACATTTTTAAAATATATGTAAATTATGAGTCATACTAAATTATTAGGTCCTGCTGCAAGATTTGGTTCCAGATATGGAAAAAGAATAAGAGAAAATTTGGCTGAGATTGAGAAAAAATATAAAAATAAAAAAATAAAATGTCCATTTTGTAATAATATATCAGTAAAGAGATTATCTTATGGAATATGGTATTGTACACATTGTGGCAAAAAATTTACTGGAAAAGCTTATAGTATACAATGACCCAATATATTTGTATAAATTGTAAAAGAATAATAGATGGAGAAACTGCATTAAAAAAAGTTAAATGTATATATTGTGGATCAAAAATATTAGTAAAATTAAGACCAAATACAATTAAAAAAATAAAAGCTGTATGAAAATAATAATTAATATTGAAGATAAAGATTTAAAAGATATACTGAAATTTTTGGAATCTCAAGAAGGAATAAAAATTAAAAATAATAGTATAATAATTGATAAAAAAGATATATCGAAGGTAAGAGCTCAGATGAACTTAATATTTAGATTATTAAAAATATATGATAATCTTAACAGATTATTGTCCAATTTGTAATTCAAAGGATATTGAAGTAAAAACAATTGA
Organism: Candidatus Nanopusillus sp.; assembly: GCA_028275885.1. Taxonomy (GTDB): domain Archaea; phylum Nanobdellota; class Nanobdellia; order Nanobdellales; family Nanobdellaceae; genus Nanobdella. The sequence goes on along the minus strand of JAPWTW010000002.1, from coordinate 61,406 downwards.
ATATGATTTTCCAGAATTAGGTAAGTCATTACTTTATGTATTTAAATGTAATTCTTGCAACTATAAAACATTTGAAATAATACCATTAGAAGATAAGGGTTATATAAAAATAGAATATAAAATAGATAATATAGAAAAAACAAGAAAGTTACTTTTAAAATCTCCTTATGCAAAGGTAATTTTAAAAGAAATTGAAATAGAAATAACTCCTGGTATTGAATCGAAATTTGAAATTAGAACGATAGATGATTTTCTAATGAATATAAAAAATAACTTAGAAAGCTTTAAGATATTATATTTTGATGATAAAGAAAAATATAATAAAATAATAGAAAAAATAAATTATATAGAAGACGTATTAAATAATAAAAAAGAATTAACTATAATAATAGAAGATGAAAAAGGATTATCAAAAATATATTAAGATTGCAGATTTTCTTGTTTTACTTCTTCAATAGAAGACATTTGATGTCTTCTCCAAATCCTTACATATGGTGGTGTAGCAATAATCCAATCTTTATTTACAGCAACTATATCTCCACCAATTGCATCTACAACAGATTTTATTCTAGACACAACTTTCTTTACTTCTACAAGATCTTTGTCTACATTTAATCCTGATATATCTACAAATACTATATAATTTCTTTCCCTTAGAGAGTCTACAACAGCCTTAACTTCTGATGGATCTTTTATCCTAAATACTCTAACATAAATCTTTACCTCCTCAGCCTTCTGAGTAGGTATTACCTCTACATACTGATCAGAAGCTTCTTTCTTCTTTGACTTAAATATGTTTCCTAATACCATATAAATATATATTTTTCTATCATTTTTATGCCTTTGGTTAATATTTTTGATTATCTTTTATGATATTATCTATTTAGATTGTAAATTAGATCTCTTTAATAAATCATTTAATTCATTCGTTAAAGAATTTAATTTTTCTTTATATATCTCAGACTGTTTTTTTAACTTTTCAGCTTCAACCTTTAATATTTCTTTATCTTCATTTAACTTATTTATCAGTTCTTTTTTATCTTTTTCTATTAATATATTTCCTATCATATAATAAACCTTTTTATTATCTGGTAAGTTTGATAATTCTTTTAATGCATTTTCTGTCTCAGCTAAATCTTGTAAAACCTTCTGTCTTTTATTTTCTATTAATAAATATGCTTGTCTTAAATTTTCAAACTCTTCATACTTTGATGCAATTTCTTCTTCACTAACCATTTTTATATATTATAAATTTCATTTAAAAATTATTTATGCATATATATTAAATAATCTTTTTCTCTCTTAAAGAATCCATACCTTATTCCATGAATTATTTCTCCATCTTTTGTTAACTCTAATACATATTTTTCAGCAATTACATTTATTATACCATCTTTTTCCCATATTTTTATATTAATCTTATATTCTTCAGGTATCCATTGGACAATTTTTGCATTCAATTTTTTCGCATCTTCTATACTATCTGATAAATATTTAGCAATAACATAATCATCCTTTTTATCTATTATTTCAATATTAAATCCTTCAAATAATCTTAAATACTTATTATTTATATCATTTCTATCTATATAAATTATATTAGACTTTATTATAAATTCCCTATATCCTAAATCTACTTCTGGATGATTTTTAACTTTTATTATTTTATTTAATGGTAAATCATTTATTATAACTTTTATTGGATCTCTTATTATAAAAAATCTTTTAGCCTTTTTATCATATATCTCTCTATTATATGTATATATTTTATCCCAATTTATAATTACATCTACAGGATTTGGGCCTATTTCTAAAATATATTTTCTTATTGCTTCTCTATCAATTCCTCTTCTTTTCAATCCTTTTAATGTTGGTAAAAATGGATCATCCCATCCAGATATTTTTCCTTCCTTTATTAATTTTCTTATTTCAGATTTATGCAATGGTAAATCTTTTACTAATAATGCTCCATAATTTATTACTGTTGGAAATTCCCAATCAAAATATTCATAAATATATTTTTGTTTATATGTATTTACTTCATGTTCCTTCATTCTTAAAACATGTGTTATTCCCATTAAATGATCGTCTATAGATACAGAAAAATTATATGTCGGCCATAACCAATATCTTTCTACATAATTTTTTCCATATTTTTTTAATAAATATGGATGAGGATTTTTATTTGGATCAACAATTCTAAATGCAATCCAATCTCTTACAGATGGATTTGGATGATTTAGATCAGTTTTAATCCTTATTACCGCCTTTTCTTCTTCATAATATCCATTTAACATTTTTTCAAACTGTTCTAAATGCCATTCAGGTTCTTTCAATCTATATTCTGTAGGAATTCCTTCCATTCTATATTTTGATATTATTTCCTTTGAAGAAAGATCCACATACGCAAATCCTTTTTCAATTAATTCCTTTATATATTTATAATATATATCTAATCTTTCTGATTGTATATAAAATTCATCTACTTTATCATTTATTAACCATTCAACATCTTCCATTATTGATTCATATACATCTGGATCTGGCTTTTTAACCTTTGGATCAGTATCTTCAATCCTTAATATAAATTTTCCCTTATACATTTTTGCATATTCATAATTCAATATAATTGCTCTTGCATGACCTATATGTAAATATCCTGAGGGATTTGGAGCAAATCTTGTCCTAACTTTACCTTCTATTGCATTCTTTAATGTTGGCAATCCTTTTCTTTCATCTTTTTTCTTTTCTTCTAATAATTCTGGATATTCTTTTAATAATATATTATAAGCTTCTTCTCTAGATATATTAATTAAGTTATTTATTTCTTCTTTTACTTTTGGAATTATTTCTTTTATATTTTTCTTTAAATCTGGATTTTCATATACTATTTTTGATACAACAGAATTTAAATCTACATTTCCATATTTATATTTATTATATAAAATCCATTTTTTTATTAATTTATTTATATCCATCTTATAATACCCTTATTGCCCACTTACCTTCTTTTAAATTTAATTTTTTAGAAAATTCAGAATTATTCTGATTTACAATTATAATAAATCCAGAATAATCTTCAGATAAATCTGTAGAACCACAATATGGACATCTATCTACATCTTTATCAATTATTGCTTTACAATTTCTACAAATCTTTCTTTTTGGTTTTCTATATGCCATTATTTACTAGATTTTTTCTTTTGTTCAAGCCATTCCAATTTTCCCAATCCTGGTTGTTTCATTGTCATTGCAATTCTTACATTTGATACACCCTTATAACTTACTGTAATTATTCTTGCTTTTACCATGTCATTTACTTTTAATACTCTTCTACTATTTTTTCCAACTAAAGCCTCCTTTCCAGAAACTGATACTTCATCATCCATTATTTGAGAAATATGAACCAATGCATCTATAGGTCCTATATTTATAAAAGCCCCAAATTCTGTTATAGATGACACAAATCCATATGTTAATTCAGAAATAATTGGTAAATATGAAATTGCAGTAAATTTCACTTTATAATATACCCCTCCATCTTCAAAAACCATTATACCTTCAGATATTTCATCTATAGATTTTATTGTTACAATTATTCCATATTCTTTTCCACCCATTCCAACATAATTATTTAATAATATTTTTTCTATCATTTCATTTACATTATCTGTTATTTCATTTGGTGGTACTCTTACTACATCATATATTTGAATTTCATAAAACATTATTAGAATGATTTTATAAATTTTTATAAATCTTTGTAATTTTTATTTTTTTGCAATAAAAAATTATTATGAGTATAATGGTAAATAATTTAATTAAATTCTATCAAAATAATAAAGAAATTTTAGAAGATATGGTAAAAATTTCACAAAATAGGGAAGTTGGATATTTATTATCAAATAATAATTTTGGACATAGACCATCAAAAATAGAAACAAAAGATGATATAATAAATTATATTAAAAAGGGTGCTATTTCATTTCATATATCAATTGAAAGATGGATTGATTTAAATATTTTGAGTGAGAAAGTTTCAAAAAAAGATTTAAATGAATATAGATTGGGATGGGATTTTATAATAGATATAGATGCAAAATCTTTAGATTTATCAAAAGTTGCTGCAAGAATTATTTTTGATTATTTAAAAGAAAAAAATATTAAACCAATTTATATAAAATATTCTGGAGGAAAAGGATTCCATATAGCAATCCCATGGGAAATATTTCCAGAAACAATAAATATATACAAAAAGGATAATCTTGTAGAAGAAGAAACAAGGAAATTATTTCCAGATCTTGCAAGGATATTAGCATTATATATATCAAAGGAAATAGAAGAGAAATTAAAGAAAATAATATTATTAAAATTTAGTGAAGGTGAATTGAAAGAATATGGAGTAAATGATATAGAAAAATTAAATCCATATGATATAATTGAAATAGATACAATATTAATATCATCAAGACATTTGATTAGATGTCTATATTCAATAAATGAAAAAACAGGAAATTTATCTATACCAATAAAAGAAAATTATATAGAAAAATTAAATCCTGAAGATTCTAATATAAATAATTATTCATATGAAGGTATACCATATTTAACCGAAGATTTAGAAAGAAAAGAATCTAAAGAATTAAGAAAATTAATTAATGATTCATTACTATGGAAAATAAAAAATGAATTTGAGGTAATAAAGTTTAGCCAATTAGCAGAAAATTATAAAAATAAAGAATGGATTGAAGAGGCAAAAAAAGATATAGAAGAAATAAAGAAAAGAAAAATAGAAATAAATGAAGATTTATTCCCTCCATGTATAAAAAATATATTGAATAATAAAGAAATGGATGATGGAAGAAAAAGATCTTTATTTATATTAATAAATTTCTTTGCAAATATTGGATGGAATTGGGATAAAATTGAAAGATATATAAAAGAGTGGAATGAAAATTTGCAAGATCCATTAAAGGATAGATATATAGAATATCAATTAGAATGGCATAAAAAATTATATAAAAATAATAAAAAATATTTAACACCAAATTGCAATAATGAAATATATTATAAAGATATTGGAGTATGTACCCCAGATAATATTTGTTCATTAATTAAAAACCCTTTATCATATCCAATTAAAAAAATTAAAAGTATAAAATCTTCTCAGGATTCTCAAAATAATTAATATAGAATTTTATTTCCTCAATATGCTTTCTTAAATCTTCGACACTCTTTACCCTAAAATATTTAAAGAATTTTTTCCTTTCAATATCATTTACAATTATTCCATCAGATTCTAATAAATTTCTTACATATTTATATAAAATTTTCCCTTTATTATCATTATCTGTTAATATAATTGCCTCTCTATAATTTAAGGATATATTATCATTCTTTCTTAATTCATATATTGTATATACATTATTAAATCCAAATTCTTTTAATACTTCTTTATCTCTCTTACCTTCTACAATTATAATAGAACCCTTTTTCTCTCTTAACCTTTGTAAAAAAGATATTACCCTATACATTATAAAAGGTTTAACTTTTAATTATTAAAGTTTTTTTATTTATTATGCCACCAAAGGAAAGAATTGTTGATGGTAAAACATTCTCATATACCGGACTAATTGATTTTCAAAAATTCTATAAATCATTGAAAGAATTTTGGGATAATAAAGGATTTGACTTCCTTGAAAATAAGCATGAAGAAAAGGTAAAAGATGATGGTTCCAGATCTATAAATCTAGAGTGGCACACAGAAAAGAAAATAACTGACTATGTAACATATAGTTATGATATAATTATTAGCGTAGATAGTTTAAAATTAGTTGACAATATGAAACAATATGCAGAAAATTTAAATATAAAAATAAATGGAGATCTAATAACAGATTATCAGAAATATTTTGGGGATAAGCCATTTAATATATTTCTTAGGGGATTATTTGAAAAATATTTATATGACAGTGAATTAAAAGATCATAAAAAAAATGTTGGAAAAATTGCAGATGAATTTTTAAATTTAGCAAAGGATCTTACAGCTTCATTTAAGTTATGACCTGGGAAACAATATATAAAACAAGAGTAAGATCAAAAATAAAATTTATTCCACAAGATTTTTATGAAAAGTTTAAAAAATTCCTTGAGGCTAATGGATGGGAAGGAATATTTAAAAAAGATAGATATGAAAAATATTATTTTCATAGATTAACTCCAGAAGGTTTATTATTTGTAGAAGCTAAATGGGAAGCTTACAAAAATTATTGGAAAGAAGAACCAAAGATTGATTGGAAAATTGAATTAACAATATTAATTAATGCTTATAATATAAATACATCTGTTGGTGATTTAGATATAAGTATAGAAAGCTCTCATAATGTAGAAGAATTTAAAGATTTTGATATAAGTAAAGCTAGTAGAACTGAAAAAATTTTATTGAGTTTTGGATTTTCAAAAGTATTAAATTTAATGAAACATAATTTAGAAAAAGTTAGAGGAAAAAAGAAATTAATAGATATGTCTGGAAGAGATTTATATATTAGTTCTGAAAAAATAAAGAATTTTATATTAGATTACTTCAAATTATATAAATATTAGATATTAAAAATTTCAATATTTAGTTCTTTTGCCCTATTTATTATTTGTTCTCTTTTTCTTTTTCCAACATTAGAAGCAATTATTGCACATTCTTTTTCTTTGTCTATTTTTTCTAATTCTTCTATATTATGTACTAATATAGGTTTCTTACCATTTGGCAATAACCCCTTTACTTCTTTTGGAGAACCATATCCAACTTCTACCATAGAAACTCTGCTTTTTAATTTCTTTCTTACCTTATTATGTATACCCCTTGGTCTTCTCCAAGATTCTTTTTTATTTCTCAATTTTATTACTTTCCACCATTGATATCTAAAATAATCTGGTTTTTTCCTCTTAATTATTTTTCTTAATTTTAATAATTTATTCATCATGGTTTTTGAACAATATAAATTCCATCTTGGAACTTTCTTAAATCCTTTTCTCTTGGCTTTACTGAATTTTCTATTAATCCTGCTAAATTTCCTAATACTTCTATATCATATCCCTCTAATGTAATCTCATTTTCATTCAATGTAGCTTTTACACCTTTAGGTATTTCTATCTCTTTTATATCCCTTCCACCCATATAATTTTCAATTATTAATTTATTATTTTGTAATTTTAATTTCAATGGAAAGTGTATTGAAACACCTCTTAATTTATATACAAAACCTTTTGTTACACCTTCAATATCGTTTTTTATATGTGCAACCATTGTATTCATATCTCTAATTATTTTCTTTGATGGAAAATATGCCTTAAATATTATTTTATTTTCTTTTATTTCAACAATAATATTTCTATTATTTATCTTTCTATATTTTTCTCCTTTAGGTCCTTTTATATATATTTTTCCATCTTCTATTGATATATTTACACCATTCGGTATTTCTACATAATCTATCATAATTGGAACTCTCATTTTATCTTTATATTATAAAAAATATTAAAAATTATTCTTTTACAATATTTACACCAAAATTATTTCTTAAATATTCTATAACTTCCTCTTTTGTAGTTCTATGTCTTTCAGGTATTCTTGATCTCTTAATTCTTCTATACATTACTCTATATCCAGGTCTCCTAACAGTTACTATAACATCCATACCATATATACCAATTGATGGATCATATTTCATACCAGGTATCCATACATATTCCTTTATTCCAAATCCAAAGTTTCCATATTTATCAAATTGAGATTCTTTTAATGTATTATTTACTGCCTTCAATAACCATTTTAATGCTTCTTCAGCCATCTTACCCCTTATTGTTAATTTAACTCCAATTTCCAATCCTGGTCTAATCCCCCAAGCCTGTACCCTTTTCTTTGCCTTTGTTCTAACAGGTTTAAGATTTGGAAACATCTTTTTTAATAGTTTTTCTGCCTTTTCCAAAGGTTCACCTGGTTTACCTACTCCAATATTTATTGTCACCTTATCAATAATAATTCTTCTCATTATATTATTTTTATTTGAGTTCATCTTACAGTAATTAAAGGTTTGTCTTCGCCTATTACAATTGAATAATCAAATATTGTTTCTTCTTTCTTATTGTTATCTATATTTATATATTCTACAAATCTTGTATGCCCAAAAGGTTTTCTTAATATTTTTATATTCTCTAATTTTCCAATAGTACTTACCTTTGCCCCATAGAATATATATATTAAATTTCCTTTATTCATTTTTATTATCTTTTCTACTTTGTTTTCTTTTGTGTTGAATAAAATGCTATCACCTGTCTTTATATCTTTATCATCAATTATAAAATTCCTTCCATCAATTCCTGTAACCTGTATTTTTCCTCCCTTAACAAGATTCTTTCTTATAATTTTTATTATTTTCAAATCTTTTTCCTGTTCTGAGATTTCAATTAATTTTAATTTTAAATTATCAGACATAACAACCCTATAATTTTTATTTAAATCTTTAATTGATATAACATCAAAAAGCCCAACATTATATCCCAAATCTTTTATTTTCTTATTATTTACTAAAACTTTTTCATTTCTTAGTAAATATTTTGCTTCTCTCTTATTTTTTACAATTTTTAAATAATCTCTTAACCATAATAATATTGGCATTCCATATTCAAATTTATATCCATTTGTTGATGGTCTAATAATCCAATAATATTTCTTTCTACTTATTGGCCACGTTTTTGGTATTGTAATATTTCTTAAATGCCTTTTATTAGAAACATGAGCCATTTTATTATTTTTTAATAATTATTTTAAAATATTTTCTTATTTAAACTTTTTGTTCAATTCCATTACTTTTGCCAATTCATCTTCCTTTACTGAGAAATTATTTATTAATTGACTTATTAATTCTTCTATTTTATTTTCTTCAATATTCTTTGCTCTCATTTTTCTCTTTATAACTTTTATTCTCTTTTTATCCTTTAAATTTAACTTTAATATTAATAATTTTGAACTATGAAGAGGTTTATATACTTCTCTATTTGCTTTGTTTGTAAATTTAACATTATCTACATATACTTTATATCTTTTTCTATCTATATATATTACAAATCCTTCAGTATTTCTATATTTACCTCTTAAAACTTTAACATAATCTCCAACCCTTAATGGTAAAGAATTTATATTGATTAATTTTTTTATATCTTTTGACAACATTGATGAAATTATCTTACCCCTAATATGTAAAGGTGCATTTATTATATATTTTCTCTGTTTTCTAGAGCTTTTAGAAGATTTCCATGATGGACTCCAATCATTATAATCAATATTTTTTATTTTTAAAACCATTTTATACAATTATACTTGCAATTTTTCCAATTTCCGGCCATCTTTCAACAACTTCTCTTGCCACAGGTCCTCTAATAATTGTACCTGCTGGTGTTCCAGTTTTTTCATCTTTTATAATTACACATGCATTATCCTCAAATTTTATTCTTGTACCATCCTTTCTTCTATATTCTTTTCTTTGTCTAATTATTACTGCTTTCATTACTTTACCAACTAATGATAAATCTCCATCTATTATTGATACAGAAACCATATCAGCAATACCTGCTCTTGCATATCTTCTTTTTACACCTTTATATCCAATTACAGCAATTACCTTTGCTAGTTTTGCTTTTGAATTATCTGCAACCTTTAAGATTGTACCAACAGTAATTCCCTTAGTTATTTTTGCACTAATTGGCTTCATTTTTTACTAATTACAACAAAGTGTATTGTCTTTGATAAAGGCCTTGTTTCTCCAATAATAACATCATCTCCTTCCTTTATATCTAAACATTTTGGAATATGAGCCTTAATTTTTGATCTTCTTATCATGTATCTTTCATATTTTGGAATATAATAATATCTATAAAAAGTTACTAATGCTATTCTTCTTCTAACTCTCTCAACTTTTCCTTCAAATAAGAATCCTCTAATCCTTATTTCTCCATGCCATGGACACTTTTTATCATCACATACATTTTCTGGTGGATTTATACCTTCAATTCCTATATTCTTAACATGAGTCTTCTGTACCATTTTATGATTAAATTATAAATAGATTTAAAAATAATATTTCTAGAAAGATGATGATGGATCAACGATCTGAATAGTGATGATTGATGGGCAAACTGAAAAATTTATAAAATTTTTAATAATAGTTCAAACCCTTCATTAATGTAATCCTCCTTTATTTTATCAATTGTGTCTACATCAGAATGATAAAATTTTATCCAATCATTATTAGATTTCGATATAAGTATAGATTTTTCATATAAATATTCAGACATTATTGGAAATGCTTCTTTAATATAATCTTTCGTTAATATTGGTTTTGAATGTCCAAGCATATCATATACTATAATCTTTTTACTTTTTTCTAATATTTCTTTATATTCATATCCATAAAACTCTATTCCGTCCTCCATGAGAATAGTACAATTCTCATAAAGATTTTTTAAAAATTTCGTCGGGCGGCTTCCGTGCTTTCCCAGCTACCGCCAGTACTCGCACGGACGTAAGCCGGCTTAACTTCCGTGTTCGAAATGGGTACGGGTGTTTCCCGGCCACTTTGGCCGCCCTAAGATTATTTTTAAAATAAATGTTTTTTAAACCTTTCTTATTATGAATCTCTTTACCCTATTACAATATAAACATTTATATATAATTCTACCTTTTCTTATCCTTATCTGCAATGTTTTTCCAACAACCCAGGGAGTATAACATTTTTTACAAAATTTATTTCTCAATTCTTTTGGTAATTTTATTCTTGCTTTATTTTTTATCTTCCATAGTATAAATATATATCTTCTAGCTAATTCAATATTATCTATATTTTCTAAAGCTAATTTATATAATTCAAAAATTCTTCTTTTTGCTATATTTTTATAGATTGTATTGTATTTCTTTTTCTTCATTCTTATCAAGATTTTTCACATAAAATATAATATTATCTCCCAAATGATGATTTATCTTTGGTATAAAAACCTCAATAATTTCCTTTCTATATTTATCTATAGATATTACTACAGGAGAAATTAAATTATAATGCATTCTAAATTTTAATGCTTCATATTGATCTTTTATATTTATATATTTAGTTCCTACTTCAAATTTTCTAACATATGGAGAATGATTTTTAATAATTATTAAAACCTTTTTCTCATAAATTATATTATTTACATCAAAAGATGTTTTTATTTCTACATTCCATACATCCTTTAATTCTTCACTCATAATAATTTTAATGAACCAGTTACTTTATTAATCTTTTCTTCAATATCTGGACCTATACCTATACAAGTAATAGTCCCAGGCTCTAATTGAGTTAATCCAGCATCTTTTATTAGAACAGTATTTAAATTTTGTGATATAGATTGATTATATACACTCATTAATTCATCTAAATTTCTTACATATACAACAATTTTCTTTGCACCTTCTTCCCTCCATTTTCTTACAATATCTTTATCTTTTTCCAATTGATTTAAAACAGCTTCAACAGCAGCATGAGCTATTTGAGTACATAATTTTCCTTTTCCAATATCCAAATCTTTTCTAACTACAATTACTAATTTATATGCCATTCAATTCCTTTAATTTCTCCAATAATAATTTATATCTATAATTATCTATCTTCTCATTTATATATTCTTCATTTAATTTATTATTTATTTCAGTTAGCTTTTTATTTATCTCATCTAGTAAATTATATATGTTTTTTATATCATTTGAAATATTATTATATTTATCTTCTAATAAATTCAATCTATCTTCTATTCTTTTATTCTCTGCCTTATTATTTTCAATTTCAGATTTCAATTTATCTATATCTTCTTTTATACTATCCAAATATTTTTTAAAACCAAATAGAACTTCATTATATTTTTCAAATTCTAGTAAATTATTAATTATTTTATCATAATCTATATCACCCATATACTTTAATATTTTTTAGATATTGATAAAAATTATGATAATTAGGTTTCATCAGGCATTATCATCATTTATAACATATATTATATTTTTCTATATATTTAATTTTGATAAAATATCTTCAATAATTATATCAATAATAGTTGGGCTTATTTGTATAATACCAGATTATGATTATAAAATTTATAAATGGGCAAATAAGCAATATGAAGATATAAATAAATCAAAAATTCTAAAATATTTATTATATCCATACTATCTATTTATTTTATTTTTATTAAAATTATTTAAACATAGAGGATTTACCCATTCAATATTTCCAATAATAATATTTTTCCTTTTAGGATTATTTATAATGAAAATATTTTATTTATTTTCTTTAGCTTTTTTATTACATATCATTGAAGATTCATTAACAGTTTCTGGAATTTATCCTTTATATCCATTATCAAACTATAAATTTGTTATACCGATTTTAAATAATAGAGAAAATAGAAAATTACAGGAATATTTATCTTATATAATTTATATTATATTTTTTGCAATAATTCTCTTATGAGGATATTTATAGCAATAGATCTACCAGAAAAGATAAAAGATGAAATAGAAAAAATTAGAAAAGGTTTAAGGGGTATATATGGAAAACCTGTTGAAAAAGAAAATTTTCATATAACATTAAAATTTATTGGGGATGTACAGCCAAATATATTTGAAAAAATAAAAGAAGAATTAAATAATATAAAGTATAATAAATTTAGTATAAAAATTGGTAATATTGGAACATTTGGAGATAGAGTAGTTTGGATAGGTATATATGAAGGATATGAAGATATAATTAATTTACATAATTTGATAGACGAACAATTATATAAAATAAAAATTGATAGAGATTATAAATTTTCTCCACATATTACATTATATAGAATAAAAGAAATAATAAATAAAAAAGAATTTAAAGAATCAATTGAAAAATTATCCAAATATATATCTGATGATATTTTAATAGATAGATTTTATATAAAGCAGAGTATATTAAGACCTGAAGGTCCCTTATATATAAATATGGCAGAATACAAATTATTATAAATATTATTGATAATTTATCTCTATAATGGCTTCAAACTTATTACCAGAGATTAAAGCAAGGAAATTTGATAGAATATTTATATGTAGAAAATGTGGAGCTAGGATTAGGGCAAATCCTGATAAAGTAAGAGCTGGCCTTGTTAGATGTAGAAAATGCAAATCAACAGCACTAAGACCGAAGAAATCGGAGATTACATTAGTTGTTGGAAAAACAACTAAATAAATGAGTTATAATTTATATATATCAGACAATGGTATTCTTAGTATATTAATAATTTTTTTAGCTATTAATATAATATTTATATTTTTAAAAATTTTTAAAAAAGAAAATACCGATTATAAATTTATTTATGGAATGTTTAGGACAAAAAAATTAATAGAAATAATGAAAAAAATCTCTAATTCAAAATTTTCAAAATTTTTATCAATATCATCATTAATTCTAGGTCCTATATTAATAATTTTAGCTGTTTTCTTCTTATTCTTTGGAATTTTAACAAAAACCCCAACATATGCCCCAGCATTACCTGGTATATCGTATGGCCCCATAAAATTGCCTATAGCACAAACAATAATTTCAATCTTTATAGCAGCATTTATACATGAATTTGCACATGGTGTTTTAATATATAAAATTAATTTAGATTTAAAATCTTGGGGATTCTTTTATTTAGGACCATTAATAGGTGCTTTTGTTGAGCCAGACGAGAAAGAAATTGAGAAATTAAATAAAAAAGAACAAATAAAAATATATAGTGCAGGTTCTGCCATAAATATAATTGCTGGATTGATTTTCTTATTATTATTTTTATTTTTTCTATATATAATTTCTATATTTAATCTATCAATACCATATGTGAAAATCTTATATACTCTTCCAGATACATATGCATATAATGTTATACCAAATAATACAATTTTATATTCTATCAATGGAAATCAAATATTATATTTAAATCAAATTGAAAAGGTTTTAAATAATACAGAACCTGGAGAATATGTTTTATTAAATACAAGTGCTGGATTATTTAATATTAAATTAATAGATAAAGATGGCAAACCATTTATAGGAATTGTAACTGAACAAGAATATAATTACAAAGTTCCTGGAATTAATTTTATTGAATCATTATTGTTTTGGTTATTTGTAATAAATATTGGACTTGGTATTGGTAATATGATACCAATATATCCATTAGATGGAGGAAAAACACTAAAATCTATATTGGAAATATTTTTAGATAAAAAAGAATCAAAAGTAATTACTACATCTATATCTATAATATTATTAGCCCTAATATTATATAATATATCTTTTATTCTCTAGAAACTTTTCTCATAAATATTTTATCTGTTAATAAATTATATATATCTCCAACATAATCTACTTTTCTCCTTATATCATAATTTTTAAATTCCATATATAACATGCTTTGATATATTTCATATATAATTTCTCTAGCTTTTTCGGCAAACTCTAAATTATTCTTTAACATTTCTTCTATAGATTTTCTATATAATTCGCCAACAAAATCCATCAATCCCATAATATATGAATACTCATCAACATTTAATTCATTATTCTTTGGTATTCTATTATTTAATATAAAATTATAGAATATTTTTGCTTCTACATATTCTTGATAACTTATCAAAGCATTATTATATAATCTTGGTTCTTCCCTTACAATTTTATCCATTTCTTCTTTATATTTATCCATTTCAATTATATATTCATTTGCAGATTTTATATCACCTCTTATTACTGAATATATTATTGATTTAGATATTCTATTTAATTTTACTCCCAATTCAATTATTTTATCTTTTTTATCCTCAAATTCTCTAAATTTTTCTTTTAAACTTTCTATATATTCTTTTTCTATCATTCTTTTATTTAGAGAACAAATGTTTTATATACATTGTAGCAAAAGAGCCCTTATCCAAGATAAAAGAAATTATTATAATATTATCTTTTATATTATATTCTAGACTTTTTATTTCTGATAAAATATTCCTTTCTGTTGATAATAATGTTAATGATGGTTTATCCTCAAATTTTAATTCTTCATAATTTATTTCTTCCTCTCTTAATATATCTTTATATATTTTTTTATCTTTTATATCATATCCAATTAATGGAAATTTTATATCTTTTAATTTTTCAATTTCTTTTTTATCCTTAATTATATAAAATTTCCCAATTTTCGTTTCTATAAAATATTTTTCTCCATAATTATTTTTTATATAATTTGATAATAATTTATTCCATAAATATGATTGATATGAATGAACAAACATCTTTAACAATCTCTTTGGTATACATTTTAATGCTCTTTTATAATTTTCTTCCCTTGATAAATAATTTAATAAAGATCTTTCAACATCTAGATAATTTGGAAATATTCTTAATGCTTCTTTAAATTTACCCCAATTTTCATATAAAAATTTTCTTGCTTTTATTGCATCTTCACTTCTTTCATTTTCATAATCTGTTAAAAATATTTTTATTGCGTTTTTATAATCCCTTTTAATTATATATTTCCCAACTATATAATTATTTCCCCTATTTCCAAATCTTTGATCATCAAAATAGTTAAAATAATATTTATCAAATATTTCTATATTTTTATTGAATATATTAATTTCTTCATTGTTTAATTCTCTTATAGTTATTCTAAAATAGTTATATTTTATATCGGAGATTCTTAATGGTTCATCATATGATCCTACATATTTTAAATATATATTCCCAAAATTGTATTCATCTTTAAAATCATTAAAATTCCTTATTGCAATATATTGTTCTGATAATGTATTTTTATCTTTTTCTCCTGCAAAATATATTTTTCTTTTTGAAATATGTAACTTTCTTGCAATTATTTTAATTGCATTTATTGTATTTATATTTCTTTTCCTCATTAAAAAATATCTAAATGTTTCTCCCTCTTTCTTTTTACCTAAATCAATTATTTCTTTAACAATAAAATCTTCTGGTTTTTCTTTTATTTTCATTTATATTCTAAATTCCCATTCCCACATTTCCCTTGCTAACTTCCCATCATACATAAACTTATTTATATTAATATTCTTTTTTCTTTCTTGTATTTTACTTAAAAATTCCCATATTTTATTAGCAGTATATTCTTTCAATTCTCCGGTTGTTAATTCTCCCATTATATATTTCTCTCTTATTTCCTTTAATTTATAATCATCTTCTTCAAATAATACAGATAACCAAAAATATGAAACATCAATATCAGGATTTCCTCCATATTTCCTATGTTCCTCTAATGTACTTCTCCCACCAGAAAATGCATATTTGAATATTTTATATTTTATTGTATCATAATCATCATCAACAAATATAGCAGATTTTGGATCTGAAGCACTCATTTTTGTATATGGACCTTGCAATCCCCATACAAATTTTGATAAGATTGTAGAAGCTTTATAGTATCCAAACTTTTCCGCAATATCTCTTTGTAATCTAAAATATGGATCTTGATCAATCCCACAAGGAATTAATGGAATGTTCCTTTCAAAGAATGTTGGGACAATTTGCAATGCAATATAAAATGGTAAACCAATTGTTGAATTATCATCAAACCCAAAAACAGATTTTACAGTATTTAGATTTATTTCCCTCGCAACATAAATTGCAGCTTTATACATATTTTTTATATATTCAGAATCTATAAATATGAATGTTTTATCTGGATCGAATCCAAGAGAAGCTATTGCTTTTGCATCTTCCAATGCATATTCTCTTATTTCTTCATAATTATCTGCCTTCTTTTCCCAATATTTTTCTTCATCAGGTATTTGTATATATACATTTACATTAAATTTTTCCTGAAACCATTTAGTTAATAAAAATGGAATTAGATGACCAATATGCATTTTACTTTTAGAAGGCGCTCTTCCAGTATATAGGAAAAATCTTTTTCCTTCATTATATTTATTTAATAATAGATCAAAGTCCCTATGTGCATAGAAAAATTTTCTCCTTAATAAAACATGTAAATCTCCTGTTATATATTTTAAATTATTTAATATAACATCATCAATTTCTTTTACACCAAAAAATTTAATCAATCTTTCATAATCTTTCTCTTCCTTTATATTTACATCATATATATTTATAATATCTTTATATTCATTCATTTATCAAATATCAAAATTAATTATATAAATATGCCGCGGTGCCCGAGCGGTCCAAGGGGTATGGCTCGAGACCATATCCCCAAAAGGGGGCGTGGGTTCAAATCCCACCCGCGGCGCTTATAAAAATTTAAAATCAAAAATATAAAATGGATGAAAATTTATTAGAATTCTTAAACAACTTAAATATTTATTCAAAGATTGCATATATATCCAGTATTTTGGGGTTTTCATCATATTTATTATTTATAATTCTCTCCTTTTTTTCTACATATAATAGCACTATAAATCCACTTACATTAATATTAAATCTATCATTATCCTTATCAATATTATATATTTTCCTTAATTTAATTAATTTAGGAACAATTTTAATTATATTAATTATTTTTTCAATTATTTCATATTTTATATCTATAGAATATTTAAAGAAGATGTTTAGGATAATTGAAAAAATGATAAATAAAGAATATTATCCAAATAATTTGTTTTCAATGATATACATTGGAATACTTATATCTATTTTTATTACATATCCTGGGTTAATAATTATTGGTATATCAAATTATTTAATATTAAAGAAATTATATAATATTGTTATTCATTTAAAGAACCAAAATATAAATAAATATTTTAGAATATCTATAATAGGATCTATATTTCCATTATTATTAATATTATCATTTATTGGATTTTACTACATTAATAGAGAATTAAGTAAATATAATTTATATAGTAATTCTTTTTAATTCTTCTTCTATTTCTTTTAATTTTTCTCCTAAAGTATATATAGAATCTCTTCCCTTTACAGTTATTAAATTTCTATCTACTACATAATCAGCATTTGTTACTAATTTTACTCCAAAATCCGAAAAGAACTTTAAATATTGCGGATATTCATCATAATTATATGTTATTGTTCTTCCAGCTAATAAGCCAGATTTTAAAAAAGCTATTTGGGATAAAGAAGATAATATAACTGTTCTATATGAATTTATAAATCTTGTAAATATTGCTTGGGATTCTACGTTTAAAAATTCTTTATATCCCTCATCAGAAATATATATTAATCTATCAAAATGATTTTCTCTCATTAAGAATATTTCATGTATATCAAAATCTGGTAATACTTTACTTTTATATTTTCCTATTCCGATTTTTCTATTTCTTATAGCAATATATGTTCTACCATCCAATATATCAAAAAAGTTAAAAAGATCATCTTCATCAAATCCTCTACTTGGTAATATTATTAAATTCATCTTCATTAGATATAAGTATTTTTTCTCATATATTAAAATTTTTATTTTCTAACATATTTTAAATGGATATATGCAAAACATAAAAATTGATGATTTGAGAAATGAAAAGATTGAAGATAATAAACATAAAATATTAGAAATAAAACTTATATTAGATAATCCAAATATAAAGATAGAACAAATATATTTTTGGCTTGTAGATTTTATTAGAGATAGTTTAAAGATGGATATTAATAAATTATCTGATGATTTTACATCATCTGTTGGATCTTCATTTTTTGGAGAAATGGGTCAAAGATTAACAAACGTATTAAATAACGCAAGATCACTGGCAGAATTAATTAATACATTGACAAGAACAATTATTTCTATACTAAATGAATATAAACAGCTTTATTCAATATATATATTATATGAAAATTTATTATCAAAAGACCCTGAAGAAGCTATTACAAGTTATTTGGCATTAAAAGATAGGTGGCTATCTTATGTTGATTCCACAAGAGGTGCAGGTGCTTTAAGGAATTTACAGGCATCAAGGTTTCCAAGTATTGTAGATTTATTTTTTCTAGCAGATCTAAAATCTGAACTTGAAAAATTTAAAAATAAAAAATTAATAGGTCAAGAATTATATAATAAATTATTTAATGATCAAACAAACACTACTCCAAGAGATTTAAATGAATTATTTAATAATGGAATAATAAATAGAAGAATATATAATTTATTAAGTAGTAGATTAATAGAATTTTATAGTTGGCTCGAAAATAATAAAAAAGTTTTATATGATAGAATCGTCTTATTAAAATCTTATTTGAAACATGAATTGAGCTCATTATTATATTATGTTGAATTTGCAAAACCGTATTTTAAATTTGCAAGAAAATTATTACAAAATCCTGACCAACCTGTAGATGTTGTAAATGCATTTGAAACAGCAATTATAAATATTTCATTAATAGCAAATCAAAAAGAGGTAAAAATAAAAGAATATGATGAAAAAGAAGGAAAAGAAATAGAAAAAACCTACATACCATTATATGAAATAAATATGAAAACAAGAGCAATACCCACTGTAGTAGGAAGAGTAGATACTTATGCAAGAATGTATTCTTTCTTAGGAAGGATAGATATAGTACTTAGAGCCTATTTAGTTGAAAAAGAAGAATACGATTCAATAATAATAAATCAAGAAAGTGAAGATTTAGCATATATAACAGGATTAACAGACGATTATATAAAAAGTATGTCTAATTTAATTTTAGAAGTATTTTTATACGATATAATAAAAAGCGATGAAAAACTATTAAAAATAGTTGCTGAAAAATCTGATGCAAAACCAGAAGAAATAAGGAATGATCCTTATAAAATAAGATGGACAAGAGAACTTATAGAAGAATTAGAAAAAGATGAGAGAATAAAAAGAGCATTATCAAGTATTACATGGATAAAAAAATATCTTGAGAGCAAGAAAAAAGAAAAAAAAGAAGATAAAAAAGAGGAAAAAAAGGAAGAAAAAAAAGAATCTAGTATTTCATTAATATTTCCAACTTTTGGAAATATTATAATGTGGTTATTTAAAGTTATATCAACTTTCGGCAAAGATATTGAAAGTATTGAAAAAAATATAAAAAGAAAGAGTATTGAAGAAGAAAAAAAATTAATAATAGAAGAAACAAAAGAAAAGACAATAGATACTGCATGGAAAATATATATGACATTTAAAAAGACATTCAATATGTTAAATTATTAAATTCGGAAATACCTTTATATATAAATGGATAATGAAGATAAAAAATATCCAAAGGAATTATATAATAGGAGAATATCTACCAGTACAAATCCTCAGACCGTAAATCAATTACAACAATACCTATCAAAAATATCTGCTGGATATCCTGGAGTAGAAATACAAACATTTTCTTTTTCAGGCCAATGGGCAAATATACCAAGACAAATATTTGAAGAAATTGCAAGAAATGCAAGAATAAATAATGTTGAAGTTACAATTCATGCTCCTGAAAAGGATTTCCAATTACCAGCGACAGATGAAAGAGGAAATATAAGAATAGATAATATAAAACAGATGGCTTATAAAACATCAGTAATATTGGAAAGTGCAGGAATAATGGCAAGAATTTATGGAGAACCAATTAAGGTAAACATGCATGCAGGAGATCTTACATTAACAGAATGGGATAAAGATTTTGAAAAAAGATTAAAAGATGAACTTTTAAGTAATTATGAATTTAGAAAATCTTTTGCAGAAAAATTATATAGATTAGGATTTATAACATCAGAACAATATAATAGGTTAGTTAGTAATAATGTTGATATGGAAACATTAGAAAAAAACATACCATCTTGGGCCTTTGCAAAACAAGAGGCTACATACATTAATTTAAATGGGAACTATGAATATGCTGGATTTGCTATACCCGAAAAATATTTAGCTGGTGCTGTAGGGAGAGCAAGAAAACCAGTTTCTGTTGTTGATGAAATTTATAAAGAAAATGAAAAGGTTTGGATGAATATATTTAATGATATTGATAGAAACCTTTATTCAATAAAAAAAAGATTATTAGATAATTATCAATTAATAAATTATTTTGGATATACTAGTACGGATCAAGAAAAAATAGGAGAATTTTTATACAATCTAAAGACATACAGATCTTTCTTAGAAAAGGTAAAAGAATATATTGATGTAATAGAAAATAATATAAATGATATTGCAGATCCAAATTTAAGAGAAGCTGCAAGAAATAAGATATCCTTCTATAAGCAACGTTTTGAAGATAGCTTGAAGAGAATAGAAAACTATGAAAATGAAATATCGAAATTTGCCAAAGAAATTGTACAGAATGATAATAGTCCATTATATAGAAATTATTTTATGAATAAAATATTTGATTTTATAAATGATATAAAGTCATCTATCGAATATACTGGCGGTTTATTATCTCAATTAAAAAATACAGTATTTTCAGAATTTCCAATTCCTATTGTAAAACCATATCAAGAAGTTGCAATAAAAACGGCTCCAGAAGTAATAGCTGAGGGAATTAGAATGCTAATTGAAAGAGAAAAAGATAAAAATCCAGATTGGTACAAAGACTTCGATAAGTATTTAAGTTATATAAATATAGAAGAATCATATCCTGGAGCACCTGCCACAAGACCAGATATATGGAAAAAATTATTAAATAATATAAGAGAAGAGGTAAAAAAGGTAATAGAAAGTTATCAACAATTGAAAGAAGAAATCGAGAAAAAATATGGCAGTGTAGATGAATTTGTTAAAGAAAGAATAGGGGCTACATTAGATGTTGGACATATAAAAATGTTTGAAAAATATGGATATAAGAAAGAAGATATATTAAAATGGGTTGAAGAAATTAAACCAGAAATTAGACATTTACATGTCCATGAGACACAAGCTGGAGAAGATACGCATTTACCATTAGGAATGGGTTGGGATGATGTTATTGCATCAGAATTAGAGAAAATTAGAGATATATTAGAAAATAAAAAAGTAACAATTGTACATGAACCTGGTGGATATTATGTTAATCAATTTCATACAATCTATGGAAATGAATATTATAATTTAATTGCTGGTGCTGGACCTTATAATATATATGGAAATATTATAAACCAATTTAATACAATCTTACCATATGGAGGAACACAAATTATTCCAGATTATATTCAATATACAAGATACTCTCCATATTCTATTTCAATATTTTCACAATTACCAATAGATCTTGGAGGAACGGGCAGAAGGCAGGAAACATTTTCTGGAGAGAAAGTTGATTAATAATTTAAAAATATTTTTAATTAGTTTTATTTATGAACATAATAGATAGGATAATCTCATACTTACCAACTGTTGAAGAACCAAAAAAATTATTATCTTTAAGGGAAAGGATATATAATACATTATTAGTAATTGCATTGTATACTGTTTTAGCGTCAATACCTTTATTTGGAATATCTCCAGAAATTTCTGCAAGACTAGAACAATTTTTATGGTTATTTGGATCAAATTTAGGAACTTTAGCAAGTATAGGAATTGCTCCAATAATTGTTGCTGGAATTTTTATGCAACTATTGGTTGGTCTTAAAATAATAAATATTGATATAAGTACTGATGAAGGCAAAACAAAATTTGACAATTATACAAGATTTATTGCATTAATACTTATTATGATAGAAAGTATAATTTTAATTGCAAGTAGAAATATATTACCAAACATATTTTTAGGAATAAATCCAATAATTTTATATATTATTTTATTTTTACAATTATTTATTGGAGGACTTATTATATTATTATTAGATGATTTTTCACATAAATATGGAATTACATCTGGAATAAATATTATTATTTTAACTACAATAAGTATTGCATTAGTTTTGAGATTATTTAATCCACTTTCTCCCCCATCTAGTTCACCAGGCCTATTTTCACAACCAACAGGATATATACCAGAGGGAATTTTATACTTATCACAAGGAAATACTAATTTAGGTCTTGCATTTTTATTTGCTGCAATTATTACTATTGGAATATTAATATTTGCGGTATACTTACAATCTTTAAAAATAGAAGTTCCATTATTATATTTAAACATTAATGGAGAAATTATTAAATATCCAATACAACTACTATATACTTCTGTAATTCCTGCAATATTTATTTATGCATTAATAATTGAATTACAATCTTTATTCAGATTTAATCCTAATAATCCAATTGTACAATTGTTATCCCCACCAAACATAATAATAAACCTTGGACAATTTGGAATTAGTTATTTATATGTTCCATTCAATATATTTCATATAATATTTTATTTCCTATTATTTACAATTGGTGGAATGTTTATATCTAAATTCTGGATATATGCTACAGGTTTAGATCCAAAAAATTTAGCAAATTATTTAACAAGTAATCCAAATTCTCCATTATATACAAGAGATCCAAGAATTGTAGAAGATATGTTAAAAAAATATATAGATCCTATAGGATATCTATCTGGATTTTTAATGGGACTACTAGCATCTTTAGGTGAT
Source organism: Candidatus Nanopusillus sp. (assembly GCA_028275885.1). Taxonomy (GTDB): domain Archaea; phylum Nanobdellota; class Nanobdellia; order Nanobdellales; family Nanobdellaceae; genus Nanobdella. The sequence continues at coordinate 37,820 of JAPWTW010000002.1, read as the reverse complement.
ATATTTAGTTCTGCAGTATCTGGTGTAAGTATACTATTATTAATAGTAATAGCAGGACAAATATATAATGATTTGAAAAGAGCAGATGCATTATATTTAATACCATTAATTGGAAAATATCTAAAATGATAAATTTACTATTCTTCTATGTATTATTTTTAGTTATATTGGTAAATATAATAATAAAGATAATTGAAAGAAAGACTAGAGTAAGAGAACATCAAAAAAAGTTGCAAGAAATACAGAAGAAATATATTGAAAGTTTTAAATCTGGAAAAATAGAAGAATTAAGTAATATTATGGAAGAGCTTACAAAAATATATTCGAAAATGATGAAACATACAATAATTATTACTATATTTGGAATTGTTATATTAATTTTTATTATTTTTGGATTTCAATCAGGATTTTATACTGTAAATGTAAATAATACAACAAGTATATTAATAACAAATCCAATATTATACAATCAAGATTTTGCTATATACTATAATAATAGTTTTTTAGGTTTTTATCATGCAAATTATAATATAATAACTTTAAATGGGACATATGAACCAAGATTATTATCAGTAAATGTTATAACAAATACATTACCATTTAATTTACCAATAATAAATATAAATTGGCTAAATCCTTTAATTCTATATATAATATTATATATTTTGTCACAAATTATCTTATTAATATCTAATATTATTTACTCAAGATTTATAAAAAAATCTAAAATAGATAATAAAAATGGCTAAGACATACTTAATTAGAAAAACACCCTCTGGTAGAATATCTATAATTGTAAAATTAAAGAAAGGAAATGTACCAAGATGTGCAATATGTGGAAGAAAATTACAAGGATTACCTGCATTGCATCCTTCAAAATATAGAAGATTAAACTTATCGCAAAAGAGAATTAGCAGAAAGTATGGGGGATATTTATGTCATAAATGCTTAGAAAATTTATTAAAGGAAAAAGTAAGGGAAAAGATAAAAATATTAAATTCTAATCAATAAAAATGTTATTGAACATTGGTAGAGTATGTATAAAATTAAAGGGAAGAGAGGCTGGAAGATATTGCGTAGTAATTGATGTAATTGATAATAATTTTGTATTAGCAGATGGGGATATAAAGAGAAGAAGGGTAAACATAAAACATTTAGAACCTACAGATAAAGTACTAAATATAAATAAAGGGGTAAAGACTGAAGATTTAATAAAGGAAATGCTAAAAAATAAGATACCAGTATCGTATTGGAAACTAAAAAGAGAAAATTTACTGACAAGTGAAATAATAGAACTATATAAACAAAACTTTGGAGAAAAATGGGAAGAAATTGCAAAATCTATAGGATCTCCAGGAAAGGGAAAATTGATAATATAAATTTTTTATAATCTTTATAAATCATATTTGATAAGCATTGATTTATATTTCCAAAACAATATATATAATACATGGACAGTAAATTATTGATGAGTACATTTATAATTATAGGTACACTAGTAGAACTATATTTATTATGGAATCCGTCATTTTTTAGCAGTGAATATGTAAAATTTGCGGCTGGAAGTATTGTTGTTTTAGATATACTTGCACTTCTTCAGATTTTATTAACTATATAATTTTTTAAATAATTATATTTTTAGGGCCCGTAGTCTAGTGGTAGGATTCTGGCCTCGCTAGCCAGAGGTCCCGGGTTCAAATCCCGGCGGGTCCAAAATAAATATTTATCTTCCAGGTCAGATAACTTTAATATCGGATTTTAAGCCTTCAAAAAACACAGAAATATAAATATTATTACCTAATAAAAATTTTTTTACTATCTTAATGTTGATTTTAAAAAATATTCTACTTCAGGAACAAATGTATGTAATTGATTTATAGAAGCATTTATATTTGCAGTAAAAATTCTCATAAATATATGTTGACCTAATTCTATGTATGATATATAGTATCCGGAAGATTCATACATATATATATTATCACCCCTCATACCTATGTTTTCATCAAAAGTAAAATTGCCTTTTAATTCACTCATTACTTGTTCATATGCCTCTTGAGCTGGATTTGGAACTGAATCCCAATAATATCCAAATAACGTTATTAACGCACCATCAAATTTTGTAGAATTAGAAAGAACTATAAATACCATTTCTTTTGGTGGAGATATATTAGAATCTAAAACAAATTTATCATATAAAACCCCTTTTTCAACCGCTAATATAGTTCCATTTATAAACATTATATCATATCCGCCTCTACCATTATAAATTGCATAAAATGTCTCATTATCTACTACAAACCATGGTCCTCCCCAATATTTTTCTGCAAAAGAAATTATTGCATTAACCGTACTATTAAATAAGTCTCCTTTCCATATAACATAAATATTACTTTTAGTATAATTTACATAAAGATAAACCAACGCTACAACAGCAATGATTATTATTAATACAATTAAAAAAGCGATACTTCTTATTTTATCTCTGATCATTATTTTTTTATGTCAATAGGAATTTATAAATTTTGATTTTTCGCGATCAATCTTTAATTTTATTTTAACACAAAAATATTAAAACAAATTAAAAATATTTAAAACACTAAAAAAATAAAATTATATGAATATATATCAAAAAGAAATAAAAATAAAAACAAAAGGTCCATATGATTTTATAGATATAACAGATATGGTTAATGAAGTATTAAAAGAATCGAGAATAAAAAATGGTATATTATCATTATTTTCATTACATAATACTGCATGTATAATAATACAAGAAAATGATGAAACAATATTTAAAGATATTGAAGAATTTTTTAATAGAATATTACCACTAAATATAAAATACTATCATAATTATGAAGGAAATATTAATGCAACTGCACATATAAAAACAAATCTACTATCACAATCTTTATGTATACCAATAAAAGATGGAAAACTTTTACTAGGGACTTGGCAAAGGATAATATTTTTAGAATTATTTGAATCAAGAGAGAGAAAAGTATTTGTAACAATAATTGGAGAATAAAATTAAACAATATATGGGATTGGCTTATCTTTTATGTTGTTATAATATTTAAATAGACCATAACTTAATTTACTATTTAAAAATTCATTAATGATTTTTGCTATATTTTCCTTTGTAATATTACTTATTTTTATATAATTAATAGTAAAATATAATTCTGCATACTTTTCTCCCAAACTTTTATAAGGTTCTTAATCTATATCATTATCATTATCTATAATTTCTTTAACTATGTTAATATTTCCAAACATCTTAACTAATATCTTACTTAATTTTTTCTCATAATCTAAATATTTTAGTACTTTTCTAATTTTTATTTTTCCTTCTTTGCATACTTCAATATCTTCACAACCTTCTATAAATTCCTTTGTAATAATATACTGCTATAGGATCTTTGTCAATAAAATATATAATATCGTCTAGTTTTGCGTTATATTTTCTTCCGGAAGGATCTAAATATATCTTTTAAAATTCTTCTTTTACTATTTTCTTCTATCATATTATTTAAATCTAAACTGTCCGTTTTTCATAGTATATTTTTAACAGAAAGGTAGATAAGGATATCCTTATATTATTTTCTATGGCTGAAAAACTTTTCTGGCAAGATCAATATTTAAAAGAATTTGAAGGAAGAGTTATTGAAATTAGAGGAAGAGAAGTTATTTTAGATAGAACCGCCTTTTATGCAAGAAGCGGAGGTCAGCCAGGAGATACTGGAGAAATAAATGGAATAAAAGTATTAGATACATATTATGATGATAAAGGAAATATTGTACATTTATTAGAAAAAGAGCCAAATTTTAAAGTTGGCGATATTGTTAAAGGAAAAATAAACTGGGAAAGAAGATACAAATTAATGAGGTTACATACAGCCTTACATATATTATCTGCAGTATTGAATAATATGTTTGGTAATGTAAAAATTACTGGAAGTCAAATATATGAAGATAAAGCAAGAATAGATTTTGATTTAGATAAATTGGATGACGAATTAGTAAAGAAAATTGAAGAAAAGGCAAATGAAATTGTTAATAAAGATTTGCCTGTATACGCAAAATTTATAAGTAAAGAAGAACTTGAAAAAATGCCTCAATTAAAAAGATTAATGGATGAAAAAAGATATGAAAAATACGATGTTTTAAGAATAGTTAGTATTGGGGATATTGATGTACAATTGGATGGAGGAACACATGTAAAATCTACAAAAGAAGTTGGAAAAATAAAAATTATTGGAAAAGAAAATAAAGGTAAAAATAATAAAAGGCTAATTATTACAATTGGATAGCTTTTGTCCTTTATTGTCACAGAAATACTGATTATTTTATCTTTACCTTTTAATCTATAATATTCATTAATTTCTTCATATAGTCTTTTTAAATCGCTTTTTTCATATAGTACAAATCTCATAAAGTCATAATCTTTAGATTATTGTTGCATTATATTATATGGCCTACGTAGATTAGTAGCAACATATTCCTCTAAATTTATATCATAAATTTCATCATTTGTTATAATTCTCATCTCATACTTCTTAACTTCTCTTTTTAATTCCTCAAATGGCTTCTCTAATGGTTCACCATCACCAGTAATTTGAAAATAATATATTGCAAGAATTATGCTTACTAAACTAGATATTACTTCTCTTAATTTTTATTTGATTCATCTGCATTATATAAACTTCTAACTACTTATACAGATTATCTTATACAGATTATATTGATAGGATAAGTTCTAAAAATATTTATATATTAAATCTTACTTTTTATGAAATTGGAAACGCTATTTGGAAATATTACTATATATTTAAAAGAATTAACAATCCGATAAGAACTTATGAGGTTATTTATGAAATATTAAAAGAACTTAATAAAATTGAAAATTTATCTTTATACTTTATTGAAATAATAAAAATTGCAATAGAAAAGAATTTGACATATTATGATGCATCTTATGTATATGCTTCAAAAAATTTTAGACTTATTTTGGTATCTGAAGATCAGAATTTAATAAAAAAAAGGTAATGCAATTTCGGTAAAAGAATTTATAGAAAAATATTTAAAAAACAATAATTAAATTTAAAACATTATAAAATAAATTATTTAAATGGGTTTAGCAGAAATAAGAGAGCTAATAAAACCCGTAATAAAGGAAGTTGATTTTTCATATTTATCTGGAAAAGTTGTTGCATTGGATGCATTTAATGCTTTATATCAATTTTTAGCTGCAATAAGACAACCTGATGGCACACCTTTAAAAGATTCAAAAGGAAGAATTACATCACATCTATCTGGCTTATTTTATAGGACAAAAAACTTAATCGAATATGGAATAAAAGTAATTTATGTATTTGATGGAAAGCATCCAGAATTTAAGAAAAAAGAACAAGAATTAAGAGAAGAACAAAGAAAAAAGATGGAAGAAAAATATAAAAAGGCAATTGAAATGGGTATAAAAGGAGATTTAAAGAAATATGCAGAATTTACATCAAAATTAGAATTTAATATGGTAGAAGAATCAAAAGAATTATTAGAAGCAATGGGGGTTCCATATGTACAAGCACCTTCTGAAGGAGAAGCACAGGCTGCATATTTAGTTAAAAAAGGAATTGCAGATTATGTTGGATCACAAGATTATGATTCATTATTATTTGGAGGATTGAGAGTTGCAAGAAATTTAACAATAAGCGGAAAGAGAAAAGTAAGAGGAGTAGAAGTTGAAATAAATCCAGAAATTATTGAATTAAACGATATATTAAATTATTTAAAGTTAGATTATAAAAAGTTAATATGGTTTGCTTTAATTATTGGAACTGATTATAATCCTGATGGAATTCCTGGAATAGGAGTAAAAACTGCATACGAACTTGTAAAAAATAGCGACGATCCTGAAAGGTTGTTTAAATATGTTGGATGGGAAAAATATTATAAAGAAATTTCTTGGAAAGAACTTGAAGAATTCTTTGAAGATCCACCAATAATTGAAATAAAGAAAGAGGATATAAAGTTTGGAGAAGTTGATGAAGAAAAAATAAGAAAAATATTAATTGATGAGCATGATTTTTCAGAAGATAGAGTAAATAAAGCTATTGAAGAATTAAAAAATGCATATAAGAAAGGTAGTCAAAAAAATATATTATCTTTTTTTGGAAAATAATCAGAATGGGTAAAATTCATCACCTTTCAGTATATATCTTTCATCATCCATATGCTTTACTAATATATTCTTCAAAACATCTATAAGTATTAAATATTGGACCTATTGTTCTTATTGCATTCAATGATACATCTATATATTTATCATAATTATTTCTATAAATGTTTAATACATAATCTAACTTATTATAGAAATCTTCTACATCTTTATCATCTGTATTTTTATTTATATCATAATTATTTTCTCCAAAGAACCATCCGTTATAATCATCAATTATTATTTCTAATGGAGAACCATCTCTTGAAAATAATGTAGGAGTACCATTTAATGCAGCTCTCATCCAAGAAGTACCTGAAGCTTCAAATGGTGGTCTTGGAAGATGTAAAAATAAATCTGTACCTGCTAAAATTGTTCTTTCTTGTTCATATCCTCTATTTAATATCAATCCAATTGGGGTATTTAATGTTGACATAATATCTAAAATCCATCTTATTGTATTTTTTACAAATTCATCTTTTGGATGGAATGAGCCCGATAATAAAAATTGTATTTTATATTTTTTATCCAATTCTTCAAATCTTTCCAATCTCCATAATAACATATGAAATCTTTTATATTCAGTTAACCTTCTTTTTACAGTAATTAATATTCTATCTTCTCTAAATTCTTTATTTGAATATGAATTTATATTTATATAATCTATTAAATCTTTTTTTACAATATTTTTTACTTTTATGAATTCCTTCCTATTTATGGATTGTGCATATGCAAACTTTCCAGGTTCGTTTTTCCATCCATGTAGATATGTATCATATAAATATTCAATCTTTTTATTTACCCACCTTAAATGATATACACCATTTGTTACATAATCTATCTTTTTATTATATACACTTTCAGTAATTATTTTGTGTTTATATGATACTGCATTTACAAATCCAGATAATTCAAATAATATTTTTGTTAATGATAATTTATTTGGAGATAGATTTCTTATTTCTCCAGGAATATCATAATATTTTTCTACTAGATTATAATCAAATGAATCATGACCCGCAATAATTGAATGAGTAGTAAATACAACCTTTTCTTTTACCTTATTTATATCCCTATATCTTTTATATAATTCTATTGCTAAAAAACCTCCGTGCGATTCATTTAAATGATATTTATCAATTTCTATTCCATAATTTTCAAAGAATTCTAATGCACCCAATCCTAACAATAAATCCTTTAATAATTTTTCCTCTTCATTTTCTTCATAATATAATCTTCCGGTTAATTTTCTTATAGTTGGATCATTTTCTTGTAAATCTGTGTCAAATAAGAATAATTTTGAATGGGATAATGGATATTGCCATACTTTAAAATATATCCTTTTATCTTTCAAATCTATATGAAATTTATCTTCAATTTCTAAAAAATATTCCAATGGATCATAACTTTCTTCTTCATATATTATTTCTTTATTTTTTATTTCATATTTTCCATATCCATTTTTATTTACAAATGTTACACCATATATTGGATATTTTAAATCATTTGATGAATAAAGTAGATCTCCTGCTAAAATTCCCAATCCTCCAGCATATGTTGGTAATTTATCAATTGCAAATTCTTGAGATATAAAGGCAACTTTCTTCATATTCTTTATAATTTCATAGAACTTTATATTTATTCAATACTACCTTCTCATGAAGAATATTATAAAATTTTCCAAATATCAAATTTTTCTTCAAAGAATTTTTCCAAATTATTTATATTTACCCTTATCTGTTCTTTTGTATCCCTAAATCTTATTGTAACTGTATTATCTTTTAATGTTTGATCATCTATTGTAATACAATAATACGTTCCAATTTCATCCTGTCTTCTATATCTTACACCAATCCTTCCAGATTCATCATAATATACATCAAATCTTTTCCTCAATTTGTTATATATTTCCTTTGCTACTTTTACCATATTTTCATTATTTTCTAATAATGGAAATACTGCAATTTGAATTGGAGATAAATAATCTGGTAATCTTAATATTCTTCCATCATAATTAATTAATAATAATGAAAATATATTTCTATCAACTCCAAAAGATAATTCTAATTCAACTGGAATAAATTTTGATCCATTTGGTCTTGTTAATATAAATCTTCTATCTTTTGATAATATAAAATGATTCCATAGATCATATCCAACATATATTTCATTTCCAATAAATAAATTTTCAACATCTTTTCTTATTTCTTCATCAACCTTATCAATTATATCCCTATTAAATTTTAATACTCTAAAATGAATTCCTCCAACTTCTGTCCATCCAATTTCATCTAAATATAATTCTATATCAAAATGATACATATTGTAGAAAGATTTTTCATTATCTGATAATTGATAAAATCTTATCCTTTCTTTTGGAATTTTTAATATGTTTGTATAAAATTCAAATACTTTATATAGAAAATATAAATAAAATTTATCTATATTCGTTTCATTATATATTTCTTCTAAGTTTTTTTCAATATATGGTAATTTCTTATCCCTATCTTTTACTAATAATACATTAATATATTTATCTTTATAGAATTCAAATTCATTTTCAAATGGATTATTATAATAATCAAAGAAAATTTGTAATTCTGCCTGTGTAAATTCCCTCATTCTTAATAATGCATTCCTTGGGGATATTTCATTCCTAAATGCCTTTCCAATTACATATAATCCTAGAGGTAATCTATATCTATTAATTATTATTTCAATCGGGAAATTTACATATGGACCCTGTGCAGTTTCTGGTCTTAAAAACATTTCATTATTTTTTAATTCAACATAACTTTTTATTAAATTATATAATTCATCTAAATCAAAATCTATTTTTGTTTCTTCAACATATTCTAATATTTCTAAATAATTTTCTTCTTCTTCATTTATTTCAATATTTTCAGGATAAACATAGTATTCATCATTTTTAATTTTTATTATTATTTCTTTATTTTCATCAAAAATATATTTTTCATTATTTAAATTTATTGAATATAACTTTTTATTTTTCAAATAGTTTTTTATTATATAATTTAACTCTCTTTCATTTATTTTTTTATAATTTTTCATTAAAAAACCGTATCTTCTTTTTAATTCCTCTAAAATTAAAAATAAATCATATACAGGTCCTACATATATTGGAAACATTAAATTAAATAATTTAACATTTGATAATTTTGATCCACATTCAGGACAAACAACAACTTCTTCATTAAATATCTTATTCATTTCTTCAATTGTTAAACTCTCTGCCTTAATATTTAATTTTTCCTCAATTAATTTATCCGCCCTAAATCTATGTCCATTTTTGCATTCAACAATTGGATCATTAAATAATTCTAAATGTTTTGATGCAATAAATGTGTTTTTATGCATTATTTCTGAAGGTTGTATTTCATATATATTATCAAATAATTTTCCAAAATATATTCTCCATAAATTTTCAAATCTTCTTTTTAATAATGTACCTAAAGATCCATAATCATAAAATCCAGATCTACTTCCATATATACTTTGAGATTCATAAAAGAATCCTTTATTAATAAAGAATTTTATTTTTTCATTTAAGTCCATCTAAAAAATATAATTAAAAAATTTTAATATTTTTCTAGATTAAAAATATTATTGATCCAATTATTCCTACAAGTATTAATATATAATTAATATTTTCTGATACAACTAATGAAGATTTATTCGAAGGTCCTTTTACAATTAAATTATATTGAACATTTCCAATATTTTGTCTATTTACATTAAAGTTTAATAATAATGAAGAAGATCCTATATATAATGGTAATACACTAAATTGTAATATATATGATTGATTTGGTTGTAATTGATCTATATTTATATTATTTAATGATTGTATTGGAATTTGATTATATAATATTTCTGGTACATTTCCTAGTTGTTGTAAATTTATTGTAATATTATTTAATGTTATATTTCCTACATTTGTTATATTTAATGTTAAAATATATCCTGGATAGTCTAAACTAAATTCAAGTCTATTTCCAATTGGTCCATATGTAGTATTTATATTTATTGGCTGGACTTTTGCTTGCAATTGAATTATACCATAATAAATATATGTTTGAGTTACATTTACATTAAATATTTCTGTTACACAACCGGATTGTCCATTTGTTAATGTAGAACATACAGTTATATTTCCATTATTTGAATATGGTAATTGTAAATTAAATGAATAATAATTTGTATTTACATTACTATTTGAATATACATTATTGTTATTATAATATACGTTTATTGATTGAATATTTTGATTTGATCCGTTTACTGAAATTGTTACATATATATTTTGACTTGTTATATTTAAGACATTAATACCTATAATTGGAACTGTTATTCCTGATGAAGGTATATTTAAATTAATTGTATTTGAATTAACACAAGTTCCACTATAACATCCCCGCGCATATACAGAATAACTTCCAGGATATGAAACAGTACATAAAGCATTTATATTTTGAAATTGTGAATATGAATCATAACAATATAGAGAATTATTTACATATAATGTATAATTTTGAGAACAACCTGTTATATAAATATTATAAGAATTTTGAAAGTTTGAACTTTGCTGAGATGATATTGAAATATTTGGACCTATATTATATGTATATGTTGCTGATGCTGAAGATCCTGAAGTTGAAGCTGTTACTGTTACTGAATATGAACCTGGAGGCGTTGTTAGAGATGAATTTACATATAATGTTACTGAACAAGAAGATCCACTAGTAGTACATGAAGATGAATTAAATGAACATGTTATACCAGAAGGCGCTGAACAAGAAAAAGTAACTGTTGTAGATTGCCCAGTTGGATTATCTAAATTAGCAGTTACTGTAGATTGTGTTTGAGTACCTTGACAAACTATGGAAGAACTGGAGGGATTTAATTGAACAGACGAAATAGGAACTAGGAGTTGTACAGCAGGCATTACACCATTTGGAGGATATGCTCTAGCAATTACCCATTCTACATATTGATATGGAGTAATTCCAACATTTCCCGGAGCACCTGTTCCCGCACCAATTTCTAATGTACCATATTGAAATGGATTATAATTTAAATTATAATATGTATATCCATTATAGTTTATACTATATGTATTTAATAATGTTAATGGAACCCATACCCGACTAGAACTATAAATATAATATCCTGTTTGTGCATAAGATGAATTAACTATTAAATATGAATAAACTGTTCCTCCAGATGTTGGAAAAGATGTATAATTTAAATATTGATTTGTTACTGCAGACTTTAATAGAGCTGCTTGAGAATAAGGAGGACTCGCTCCATAAGCATACTGAAATTGTACAAATGTAGATAAATTAGATACTGGAGCAAAACCACTAGTAGATCCAATAATATAAGCTAGAATTTGTTGGTTTGTATTTCCAAACAATGCTATTACATTTGCATCCCCACCATAAGTATAATGCCAAGCTTCTTCAACAATTAAAGGTATTTTAGGAATATTCCAATTATTTGGAGGCAAAATATATGTAGTTGCAGGAGTTTCATTAAACATTTTAATACCATATAAAGTTGCTGTAGGAGACCAGGATCCTACATAATAAATATATCCTGTCCAATTATCAAATGTATTATTAAAATATCCATATGCTATAAATACATATTTTCCATTATCATATTGTCTAGAAGGATCTACTTGAGGAGAAACACCAACATATGGATAATATAATGAATAATAATTTGTATTATAACTTCCAACTGCCATATAAATCACAATATTACTATTAGCAGGGATACCATTGGGTATATTTATCCACCAAACATCACATATAACTCCATTATAATTTAATTGACCTTCATACCATGAATATATATTTGGAGCACCATTATAAGTTGTTGTAAAATATACATTTTGTCCATTTGAATTTATTTGATTAAATAATGTTGGATTATTTATATATGCAAAATTAGGACCTATATTAATACTACCATTACATATTGCAATATCTTGTTGGAAAGGTGCTGGCGTTGCTTGAGATTGAGTATTTGTTATAGTAATGGCATACCATGGAGAATATACAAATCTTGATATTAAAATAACCATTAATCCAAATATAGCTATCTTTAATAATTTCATTTTTTATTATGATATTTTTTATTTATAAAATTTATTATAAAGTACAATTTAAAAATGGAAATTGAAATTTTTCCAATAGGTGGATATTCATATATAGGAAAAAATATGAGCGCAATAAGAATTGATGATAAAATAATTATAATAGATATTGGAATAAATGTAGATAAAATATCTCAATTTGGAGAAAGAGAAGATATAATAAATAAACCATTAAAAGAATTATATGATTTAGATATAATACCAGATGATTCAATTTTAGAAAATTATAAAGATAAAGTAAAGGCAATAATATTAACGCATGGACATTTAGATCATATAGGAGCAGTAAATTTTATTGCACCAAAATATAATGTACCAATATATGGATCTCCATATACAATTGAACTAATAAAACAACAAGAAAAAGAATATGGAATTGTTTTACCAAATGATTTAAAGAAAATATCTCCAAATTCTTCAATAAAAATTTCGGAAGATATTTCAATTAATTTTATTAATATTACTCATTCAATTCCACAATCATTAATGATTGATATTCAAACAAATAAAGGTCATATAATATTTTCAGGAGATTTTAAATTTGATAATTTTCCAATTATTGGTAAAAAACCCAATAAAGAAAAATTAAAGAAAATTGGAAAAGAAGGTGTTTTATTATTAATTTCTGAAACAACAAGAGCAGATGAAAATTCTAAATCTCAATCAGAAATTATTGAAAAATATATTTTATATGATGTATTAAATTCAATAGATACGAAGGGGATAATTATAACAACATTTTCATCACATATTGCAAGATTAAAATCAATAGTTGAATTATCAAAGGAAATAAATAGAAAACCAATATTTATTGGAAGAAGTTTAGGAAAATATATTAGTGCTGCAGAAAATATTAATTTATATAATTTTTCTAAAGAAGCAGAAGTATATTTTGATCCTAGAGATTATAAAAAGGTTTTGGAAAAAGTAGAAAAAAATAAAGAAGAATATTTATTAATTGTTACCGGACATCAAGGAGAACCTGGCTCTGTTTTAGATAGATTGGCAAGAGGAGAATATAATTTTGATCTAAGTAATACAACAGTAATATTTGCAAATAATGTAATTCCCCATCCAATAAATGAAGCAAATAGAAAAATATTGGAAGAAAGATTGAAAAGAAGAAAAGCAGAGATAATAAAGGATGTACATGTATCTGGTCATGCAAAAAGTCAGGATCATATAATGTTATTAAAAATGCTAAATCCTGAATATATAATACCAAATCATGGAGATATAAATAAAAAGGCATCATATTATAATATTATATCAGATTATGGATATACATTGGGAGAGGATGTATTTTTCTTAGAAGATTATCAGAGAAAAATATTTAATATATAAAGTTAATATATTTTTATGAAATCTATACATATTTACATTGAATATATTTTAATAATTTTATTATCTGTATTTACATTTTATTTTGTTTTTACATGGTGGAATAATAATAAAATATATGCAATAAATTTCTATAATCAAAATAAATTTCAATATGAAACAAATTATATAGAAAATGTATTAAGTAATTTGCAAGATAGTTTATATTTTAATATAAATTTTAATTTAGATGGATATGATGCATATTGTTTAAATAATTTAACATTAATTAAATCTAGCAATTTTTGTAAGACAACATTAAATAATCTAACATATCAAGGAGATTTAATATATTCATATGGAAATTATTATGTATATGATCCAAAGATGAATGGATATTATTTATTAGAAAATAACAATAATATAACATTGTATGGATGTTTTGAGGATTATTTATCATTAATAATATTGACAAATAATTGTACAGGAGTGTGTTATGGAAATTGCAATTTAAATATAGTTAAAAATCAAACATTAATTTACTCAATAATAAAATGAAAAATCAATTATTATTAGAACAAGTACTATTTATTTTTTTGGTTTTATTATTTATATCAGGTTCTCTAATATTTTATTATAATTATCTAAATAATTTAAATTATAGAAATTCATTAATAAAAAATCAAATATATAATTTAACATTAGAAGATGCAAAATTAAATAATCAATCAAATTTACTCTATTATCAGGGTTATTACTATCCAGTTGGTACTATAATAATTAAAAATTCATAAGTATGTTAAAATTATATGAAAAAAATTATTGCAGAAGAAATATTAAAATATTTTGATAATAAAATAAAAAATGAATCTTTTATACCAAATATAAAATCTGATACTGATAAATCAAAAATTGATATAATTTATCCATTAATTGGAAAACTTGCGTATGCACATATTTATTATGATAATATATCTGAAGAACTTGTATATGAATTATTAGAACCAGAAATATCTGATGAAGAAAGAATATTAATAGAAAAGGTAAAACAATATATTTTAGATGAAATGTATAAAGATCCAGAAGAATTTTTAAATAAAAATAAGGAATATGTATTAATAAAGAAATTGGAAGAATTTATAAATAGATATAAGATAAAAGTAGATATAGATTTATTCATAAAGTATTATTATTATTTATGGAGAGATATGTTAGGATATGAAAAAATCCATCCATTATTTTATGATATATTTATTGAAGATATTTCATGTGATGGATATGATATACCAATATACGTACACCATAATAAATTTGGAATATTAAGAACAAATATAATTTTATCAAGGGATGAATTAGATAAATTTATAGTAAAATTAGCACAAAAGGCTGGAAAACATATATCGTATGCAGAACCTATTTTAGATGCAACATTACCAGATGGATCAAGAGTAAATGCAACATATTCACAAGAAATTACTACACATGGTCCAACATTTACAATAAGAAAGTTCAAGAAACAAATGCTATCATTGGTAGATTTAATAAAATTAAATATGTTAGATTCTGAAATTGCTGCATATTTATGGACCTTAGTAGAATATAGAGCAAATATATTAATTGCAGGCTCTACTTCTTCTGGAAAAACAACATTATTAAATTCAATTGCACAATTTATACCACCAGAAGCAAAGGTAATATCTATTGAAGATACAAGAGAATTACAATTATATCATGAAAATTGGATTCCTACAACGACAAGAAGAGGTTTCTTTGTTGGAGATAAATATTATGGAGAAATTGATATGTATAAATTACTATCAGAATCTTTTAGACAAAATCCAGATTATGTAATTGTTGGGGAAGTAAGAGGAGAAGAAACATATGTAATGTTCCAGGGGATGGCTTCTGGTCATTCTGCACTATCAACTATACATACTGATAGCTGGAGAGCATTAATAAGAAGATTAACAACAGCTCCAATTAATTTAACTCTTGATCATATTGCATTATTAGATGTAGTAATATTTACAATGAGAGCAAGAAATATTTCCCCATCTGCTAGAAGGATAAGGGAAATTATTGAAGTTGGAAAATATTTAAATGGAAGGATTGAAAATGAAACAGTTATAAAATGGAATTTTGAAGATGATACATTTGAAAAAAGAAATTTAGGAAAATATACAGAAGAAACATTAAAATATAGAGTTGGATCAAATATAAGTTTTAAAGATTCAATAGAAGAGAAAAAACAAGTTATAGATTATTTAGTAAATAAAAATATAAAAGAACACAAAAAAATTGCTGAATATATAAAGCTATATTATACAGATAAAGATGCTTTATTGAAAAAAATATGAACTTTTTAGTAAAAAAATTATATCCATATTTTAAGGATAAAAAATATGATATATTTTATACAAAATTTAAAACTTCCATTGAAGATTATATAAAAACAACATTAAAATATTCTTTCCTAACATTTTTATTATCCTTTATATCTTTATCATTAATATTCATCTTCTATCTAAACTTCTATAATATAGTATTATTTTCTGTAAGTATTTTATTTGGAATTATTGTTGGTTTTTTAACATTTATTTATTTTTATATTTATCCATCATTAGCAAAGGCTGATTATATAAAAGATATAGAAGATAATTTACCATTTTTTGCATTATACTTTTATTCATATTCAGGTTCACAAATGAATATAATAGATATATTTAAATTATTAAATAAAGAAAAAAGATTTGGAGCAATAAATAAAGAAGTTTCATATTTATTAATATTGATTGATAATTTTGGATATGATATTTTATCTGCATTATTAGAATTAGCTCAAAAAACACCTTCAGAAAAATTCAAAGAATTTTTATATGGATTAATATCAGTAATTAGAGCTGGAGGTTCTTTAAAAGATTTTGCAAGAATATATGCAAAACAAAATTTAGAAGAATATGAAATTCAATTAAAGGAATATAATGAAAAAGTTAATTTATGGGTAACATTGTATGCATTTTTCTTTATAACATTTCCAATGATATTATTAATTTTAGCATTTCTATTTTCAATTGCATCTGGAAATGTAAATATTTTAAATTCATTATTATTCTTCTTTATTGTAATTATCCCATTTTCATATATTACATATTTATACATGATACATATATATCAACCAAAGATTTAGAAATTAATAAATCCTTTCTTTGCTAAATCAATTGCTTCCTTTTTTAATTTTCTAAAACAAGATATATGAAAAATCATCTTTTCTCCATTTAAATTTATTATTTTATATTTTTCATCATCATATACAGGTCTATTACAATATTTACATTCACCAATTTTATTTCCCATAAAAAATAATTATTTTTATTATATAAAAATTTAGTGAACTCCTTCAGGTATTCCCTTTCTTTTTCTAATAGAATCTATTATTTGTTGTTGTAAATCTTTTGGAACTTTTTCATATACCTGATCTTCTAAGAACCAAACACCCCTTCCAGATGTCGCAGATCTTAATTCATCTGTAAATCCAAACATATTTGCTACAGGTACCTTTGCTTTAATTATTGCTCTTTCTTCTTCAATATTCATTTCCAATATTTGTCCCCTTCTTGATTGTAATATTGATGTTACATCTCCAACAGTTTCTGGAGGAGTATCAATCCTTATAACTTGTAATGGCTCATATAATGTTGGTTGCTCAAGAATAGCACTCTTAATTGCATCTTTTGTTGCAGGAATTATTTGAGCAGGACCCCTATGAATTGCATCTTCATGTAATACTGCATCAATCAATTTTACTTTCATCATTATACCAGGTTCCCATGCTAATGGACCTTGATCCATTACTTCCTTAAATCCTTCCACAATATATTCTATTACTTCTGGTAAATGAACAATACCCCTTGTCATATCAATCAATACATTTCCATTATGCACCATTATAATTCTCCTTGCCTCTTCTTTCTCAAATCCAATTTCATTAAATACTTTCCATAAATCTTCCTTTTTAATTCTCCCTTCAGGCAATTTTCCTTCTCTAATATATTCCCTCATTTTTTCATATATTTCATATGGTAAAGGTTCGATTTGTATATATATTTTATTATGTTTGTTTGGAGATTTTCCTTCATATATTTGCGTAACCACATTAACAGACTCTCTATAAATTACTATTGGATCTCCAACCTTTACAGGTATTCCAAAATCATTTTGTACTCTATATTCTATTATTTGTAAATGTAAATCTCCTAAACCAGATACTAAAATTTCTCCAGTATCTTTTTTCTGTTCAACCTTTATTGTTGGATCCTCCCTTGTCAATAAATCTAATGTTTCAATTAATTTTGGTAAATCATTTGGATTTTTCGGTTCAAATGATTTTGTAACTACAGGATCTAGCCAATGTTTCATTTCTTCAAATGTTTCAACACTTTTTGGATCTTGAACTTTTCCAACAATTGTTTCTCCAGGATATAATCCTCTTATACCAACTAAAGCAATTATATTACCAGCCTTTGCAGAATCTACATTTATTCTTTGTATTCCCTTCCATATAGCAACCTGTTGTATTTTTATTTGCCTTCCAGCTTGAATTAAATATACATCATCACCTTTTGATAATGTACCTGAAAATATCCTTGCAGTTGCAATTTCTTGTTTTGATACCTTATCAATTATTACATTTGTTACATTTATTACTATTGGCCCATTTGGGTCTAAATTTAACATTGCTCTTCCAACATCAGAATTTATATCTCCCTTCCATATATGGGGAATTCTGTATTTTTGTGCTTCAATTGGAGAAGGCAAATGCCTTATAACCATATCTAATACAACTTTTGCAACAGGTGCCCTTTTTCTCATTTCTTCCTTTAATTTTTCTTTATCATCTAAATATTTATTATATATTTCAATTATATCTTTAAATGAGACATTATATTTTTTCATAAAAGGTACTGATAATGCCCAATGAAATTTTGCAGATCCAAATGCAACAGATCCATCATTTACATTTACATTCCATTTTCCTTTAAATTCTGGAGGGGAATATTTATCAATTAATCTATTTATTTCAATAACTATTTTTCCAATCCTTTCCATAATTTGTTGTGGAGATAATTTTAATTCTGTAATTGCTCTATCGGTTTTATTTATAAATAATATTGGTTTTACATATTCTTTTAATGCAGTTCTTAATACTGTTTCTGTTTGAGGCATTATCCCATCAACAAAGTCTACTACAACAATTGCACCATCAATTGCTCTAGCAGCTCTAGTAACCTGTCCTGAAAATTCTACATGTCCTGGAGTATCTATTAAATTTATTAAATAATCCTGATTTTCATAATTATGAACCATTGAAACTGCAGCCCCATATACTGTTATTTCCCTTTCTCTTTCAGTTTCATGCCACCATGTAAACATTGCCTCACCTGCAAGTTCTTCTGCTAACATTCCTGCACCTGCCAATAAAGAATCTGTTAATGTTGTTTTTCCATGATGTATATGCGCAATTATACCTATATTCCTTATATTATTCGGATTATTCATAACTTGCAATATTCTTTCAGTTAAACTTGCCATTATAATAAAATGAAAGATAATATTTTTAAAAATCATCATTAGAAATAAAATTTATGAAATATAAATTTGTCTTAATATTTTTAATTATGATTTTATTCATTGTTACATTATTTATATTGAAAATAACTTTAAAATACCAATTATAGTGGATATAAACTAAAAAAATAAATATTGCCAGAAAATTATTTAAATAATACAATATTAAATATGCTAAATATATACATCAACAAATTTATAGATATCGATAATAATAAATTTAAAAATATAATTTAAATTTTATAATTATGAAATCAAATATTAAAATAATTTTAGGAATACTTTCATTAGTTATTCTCCTTTTAATAATATCAACAAGTAATTATTATATAAATTATAAATTAGAAAAAACAAATATTATAATAAATAATCAAAATTTATCATTATATTTGTTAAATATATATGGAGAAGGTTGTTATCAGTATAATATAACAAATGGATATTTCATAATAAAAAATAAAGGACCGGGTATAAATTACATAGTACCATTAGTAGAATATATTAATACTACTTCATTTATATTTTGTAATCAGACAATTTATTATAGTATAACAGTAAAAGAATGTCCTCCCATTTGGTATCCTTGTAATGTATCATGTACATCAGAAATATGTCCAATGGTAAGATGTCTCGGATATCCATGTTATAATATGACATATAATATAAATATAACATATCCAATAATAATTGCAAATAATAATATATTTTTATACGATAATAATGTTTATTGTTATTCGGAAAACAATTGTGATATAATTTATCAATTACTACCTAGAGAATACCTATACGTTCTAATATATCAACTAATAGTTTCTAGACCTCCAGTCGTTCCAGTAGTTCCCGTATCTAAATAATCAAATTAATCAAATGAGACTTGGAGTATTATATTCTGGAGGGAAGGATTCAAATTATTCATTATATATTGCATCAAAATATCATGAGATATCTGTACTATTGAATATAATTCCAAAAAATAATGAAAGTTATTTATATCATTATATTAATAATAATTTAACTGAACTACAATCAAAAGCTCTGAATATACCTATAGAAAGATTTTATATAAATAATAATGAAGAAGAAATATTGTTTGAAGCGCTAAAATATTTAAAAGAAAAATATAATATTGATGGAATTGTTACAGGAGCAATTAGATCTACATATCAAGGATCAAAATTTCAAAGAATATGTAAAAGATTAAATCTATGGTGTTTCAACCCATTATGGCTAAAGGATGAAGAAGAATATTTATATGAATTATTAAAAAATAATTTTCAATTTATAATTGTTGGATGGTATACATATCCTTTAGATATAAATATTTTAGGAAAAATTGTAGATGAAAATATAATAAAAAAATTAATTGAATATAAAGAAAAATATAAAATAAATATTGCAGGAGAAGGTGGAGAATATGAAACATTTGTTTTATATCAACCTTTATTTAAGAAAAGAATAATAATAAAAGATTATGAAATAAAGATAGAAAAAAATTATGCAGAATATATTATAAAGGATGCTTATTTAGAATGATTGGAATAATTCATACAAATAAGGAAGAATTATCAAAATATGAATTTTTATATCCAATAATAAATATTTTGAAAGAATTAAATATTAATTATAAAGTTTTCTCATATAAAGATAAAATAAATGAATATTTTGAAAAGATAATAATAACAGGTACTGCAATAATGGATTTTGATTATTTAAATTATATAAGAAATTTCGAATTTATAATTGAAAATAATATAAAAACCCTTGCAATATGTTCAGGAAGCCAAATATTAATAAAATTATTAAATTATGATTTTAAAGATAAAGAATTAATTGGAAAATATTATGTAAAAATAATAAATAAAGATAAAATAATTGATAAAGACTTTGAGGCATATTTTTTAATAACAAAAATTCCAAAGATTGATGAAAAATTTTATATAATTGGAATAGTAGAAAACATTCCAGTATTGTATAAATATAAAAATATATATTTTTCATTATTTCATCCAGAAGTTTTAAATAAAGATATAATAATTAATTTTCTAAAATATATATAGCCCCTACTAGGGTAACCTTTAGATAGATGAAAAAGGTTGAGTTAGTAGGGGTACAAAATGAAGAAACCGTCCCAGGCTGAAAAATGATGAATTAGAGCTAACAGATAAAAAATTATTCTTCAGCTTTTTCACTTCTCTTTTTACCTCCTCTTTTTGATTCTACTAATACTGCAGCTATTATTATTATTGCCAATATTACTAATATCCAGAATATTAATCCTGATAATGGTAATGATAATGAAGCTGCTTCTGGTACAGAATATACTTCAACCAATGAATATAATATTTCTCCTGTTTGTTGATCTATTATATTTACATATACTGTTACAACACTGCTTTCTGCAGTTACATATAATGGTATTTTTTCACTATATGTACCTCCTATTTGTATTTCTTGTTGTTCTGGGTATACTTTTCCTCCAACAGCATATGCCTGTATTAATAGATTATATATTTTTGTTGTATTTGAACTTATTATTAAATATATTGTTGAATTTTCTTTATATTTTAATGATACATATCCAACCAATGATGCACTTATTGGTTTTGGTTCTATCTTTGTTCCATTTACATATAAATTGTATGTATATGTTTGTGATATTCCATTATAATTAAATACAAACTGTACTTGATAATAACCTGCTGTTAAATTTTCTGGAATTCTTAGTACTACTGGTAATTGTGTTACTTGGTTTGGTGATAATGTTACTGTTGATAACTGTTGGAATACATTTAACTGTTGTGACATTACTACTGGTTGTACTTGTATATCCATTGGTAAGTTAGATTTTAGATTTACATACAATTCTATAAATTGTCCTGGTTTTACATTAAATGTGTTTGTATATACACTCAATACATTTACTGGTTGTATTTTTTGTGCATTTATTGTTATTGTATAACTATATTGATATATTCCCACTCCATTTTGATATACATATAGTATAACTTTATAATATCCTGGTTGTAATCCTATTGTATTTAATGGCAATATTACTTCTCCTTGAGAATTTGGAGATATTGTCTGTGAATCTTGTAAATTGTATACTAAGTTTCCATATTGATCATATAATAACATTTGAACTGTTACATTTACTGTTTGATAACCTGGATTCCTCACTAATACATCTACACTATATATTGAATTTGCTAGATTATTCAATAAATTAAAGTTTGGTGACACTGAAATTACTTCTATATTTTGTCCATTTTGATTATTTGATATATAGAATGATTGTTCTGCATATTGTGTTAATACTTGCCCATTAGATAGTACAACCGTCAGTTGTTCTAATACATACATTTTTCCTTGTACATTCTTTAAATAATAGTTTGGTATTTTAATAGTTAGTAAATTCTCTCCAGGTTGTAAATCTACACTTTTTTGTGTTTGATAAACAATATTTCCACTTGAACTATATAATGTTAATGTTAATGTTGCAGATTGTACATTTGTTTCAACATTTTGTAAGTATATTACAGACTGTACATCTATTCCATATTGTTGTGCATATTGTTGTGAGATTACTTCTGGTAACTTTATTAATGATAATGTTAAATTATATGGTACAAATGTTAAATTGTATGTTTGATTTGATACTACATATTGTAAACATGGTGGATCTCTAGGTTGTAAAGGTAGTGGAATTATATTTTGTGGGCATGACATATATAATAATGTTACATTTACCTTTACTGTAAAACTATTATAAGGTTGTACTAACTTTTCTAATTCTAAAGGATCTACTGATATCTGATATATATTTAATCCAGTACCTACTGATATGGGTCCATAATATTGATATATTAATTGTCCATTTGGTGCATATATATTAAAATACATATATGCCTCTTCAGGTACTTGATTTACTCCATATAACTTTACTATAAATGTTAAATTATTTGCTGCGTTTGCTAATAACGTTTGTGTTTGTGGTTCTATTAATAATTGTTGTGAATGTATTCCAAATGCTAATAATACCACTCCTATTAAAAAACTAAACAATCTTCTTATTGTTACCACTACTCTGTTATCCATAATTTAATGTATGATAGAAAAATTTATAAAAGTTATTACTTGATAGATAGTATATCACTATCACCAGGAAGATATCCTAATATAATATTGTAATCAACCTTAAAAATATTTTCTAGTTGTTTTGCAATATCAATTGGTTTTTTATTTCCTGGAATCAATATAACATATCTTTTATATTTATCTTTTATACTTTCAGGTACTCCTGGAATAATATTGTAATCCTCAAATGCCAATGCAATTTCTAAATTTACTTTTACATAATTCTTCTCTCCATATATCATAAAAGAGCCTTTTTTTAAATACATTCCAGAAGGTGCTTTTTTTGATACCTGATCTGGATATACATAATATACATCTATAGAGAATAATTTATTTTTCCATGCTCTAGAATATGATCCAACAAATTTTGCAGCCTCATATATATCTATTTCACTTGCATTTTTTCCATTTTTTAATATACCAAAAGGAGATCCAACAATATCTGTATGAAATACTAGATCATTTTTTTCTAAATATTTATTTATAATAATTTCATTTGTAATAGAATCTTTTCCAGCAATTAATAGAAAATTATTTGTTGTAAACATCCATCTAAATTTTTCGTACCATTTTTTATTTCTCTTAATCTCTTCTTTCTTTTTTTCAATAATTATTTTTTCCTCAATATTATTTAATTTTTCTTCCAATTCTTTTATTAAATTTTCTATTTTCTGTTTTTTATTCTTTAACTCTTTTATTTTTTCATATATTTCATTTATATTTTCATATATACTTTTTTTAGTATCAATCTTTATTTCCATTTTTCCAACAAATATTATAAAATATGCATTTTTTACATTTTTCAGAGAATTTTTTTCCAGGATCTTCTTTTTTATCTATCATATCAATTATTTTATCCTTTATATCAAGTATTTTCTTTATTTCATTATTATTTCTAAATTCTATTTCTATTTTATGATTATTCTTTGCATATAATATTATACCCTTTCTTATATCATAATTTGGAAATTCATCCTTTAATAATAAATAATATGAATATAATTGTGTAATATGCTCTCTTCTAAAAAATCCAGATTTTATTTCATAAGGTATTATATACTTTTTATATATTTCTAATCTATCAATCCTTCCAACTATATTATATTTTAAAGATGTAACATCAAGTTCCGTCTTTATTTTTGGTTCTAAAAATTCCCATAATTCTATTCCATATAAATCTTTATCTTTCATAAAATTAAATACATTTTTTGCCCTATCTTCTATGTCTTTTATTACATAACTATATGCCTTTATCTTTATATCATTTTTATCTAAATTTAAATTTTTTATTTGTTCTTCAAATTCTTTTATAGATTCTTCCAATAATTTTATTAAAAAACTATTATATAAATTTAATATTTTTTCATATTCAACAAACTCTTTTATACTAAATATTATTTCCTTCTCTTTTTCATTTATTTTATCAAATAAAAAATGAACAATTGATCCAAATACTTTTTGTTCATTATCTTCTTCTGAATATCCCAAAACCCTTTTCAGATAAACTTTTCTAGGACAAAAAATATAGTCTGTTATATCAGTTACTCTAACAAAAATATCATTTAATTCCACGCTCTATTTATGTTTTTAATATTTATAAAATATAACATCGATATATTTTAGATGAAAATAAAGACATGGATTGATAAAAACACTTGTATTGGCTGTGGAACATGCATTGCAATCGCACCAGAAATATATGAATTTGATTCTGATGGAAAAGCAAAAGCAAAAGTTGAAATTATTGAAGATCCAAATTTAATACAAAAAGCAAGGGATGCAGAAGTTGCATGTCCAACTCGTTCAGTTAAAGTAGAAGAAATAAAAGACTAATAAATGAAATATATAGTAGATATTGACTATAGTAAATGTATAAATTGTTTGGTATGCTATTTGATAAATAAAAATATTTTTTCAATTGAAAATAATAGAATAGTAATAAAAAACAATACAATTTCTTCTGAAGAAGATATAGAAGATGTAAAAATTGCTGCAAGGGCCTGTCCTACAAATGCTATATATTACCAAGAGATATCAAATAAAGATTAATAAATTATGAAACACTATTTCTAAATATGGCATTTTATGATATATATATAACATTATTGAACAACCTGGGATTCTTTAATGTTATATTACCATTTCTGCTAGTTTATGCTGTGATGTATGGTATATTAAGTAAATATAAAATATTGGGTGACCCTTTTGCTGAGGGAGATAAAGGAAAAGTTACAAGGAGTTTAATATCAATTGTATCTGCAGCTACAGGATTTTTTATAGTTGGATCTGCAAATGTAGTATTATCATTAATAACATTAATTCCATATATAGTATTATTTCTATTAACAGTATTTTTCCTTATATTGGCAATTTCTCCATTTTTACAGAGAGAAGAAAAGAGTGGAGAAATACAGATAAGCAACAGAGCAAGAGTAATATTATCAACAACTGCAATTATTATATTTACATTAATAGTAATATTTATACTTAATTTATATAATTATATTAATTCTGCAATAACATCTCCGGTACTTTCTTCATTACAACCATTTATAGAAACAATAGTAATTCTTGCAATAATGCTTGGAATAGCATATTGGGCTGTGAAACCTGAAAAAGGCCAAAGTTCAGAACCTCCAAAATCAAAATGACAGACTTAAATCAATTATCATCACAAATAAGTTTTGCTCAGGTAAATTTTAATCAGATATTATCACAATATGGATTCATGGATTTTGTTCTACCATTTTTATTAATATTTTCTATAGTATTTATGCTATTAGAATTATCTAATTTATTAAAAGTAAGTCCAGATGATGCTGTAGGCAGAAAATTAAGTGCTTTATTTTCTCTTGGATTTGCTCTTTTATCAATATATAATCAAGATTTATTAAAATGGTTATTATCTTTTATTCCTAAGGCTACTATAGCTATAATTGGATTTTCATTGTTAGTTATTGCATTAGCACTTACAAATAGAAAAGTGCCTAGCGGATTAAGAGCATTTTTTGCATTCATTGTTGTAGGAATAATATTATGGCTAGCTATAAATTCTTTAAGTATAACCGAATCTTCAACTGCATCAGCATCACCACTAATATCTTTACTATCATATGAACTTAACTATCTTATACAATCTGGTATGCTAGCATTATTAATTATATTTGGACTTATATTCTTAGTAATAGTATGGGTAGTTGGTGGAGAAAAGAAGAGAGAAGAAAAGGAAGAAAAAATTAGAGGCCCAATATTATTAAGATCTAGATAAAATGGATTTCTCATCATTTATTTATAATTTATTTTCAGAATATGGTATATTTACATTTGTAGCACCATTTCTATTAGTATTTTCATTATTATATGGATCTCTTAGAAAAATTGGTTTATTTGGAAGAGATAATCCAAATAAAGAAAAATTATATGCTATAATTTCTATAGTAATAGCATTCTATTATTTATATAATGTGTCCGATGTTATATTTACTTCAAACTTTATATCATTCTTCTTTTTTGAAGTACTTATAATATTTTTCATTTTAATGATTATTGCACTAATAGCTGGTATATTAGAACCCTATAAAGGGGATGATGAATTTGAGAAATATAAACAATCTTCTCATAATGTTATTGTTGGTCTTCTAACTCTTACTGTTTTATTTGCATTTCTATATGCATCTTCAGTAGATTTTAACGGATTTGGGACAACTGCTCAAAATATAGTAGCAGAAATAATGCTTGAATTGATATATAGTGGTTTACTTCCTTACCTTATAATTGGAGGATTTATAATTGCAGCTCTATATTGGGTATATAAAAAGGAGGAACCCCCAAAGAAAAAACGTAAAAAGAGATACTTCTTCATCGCACCAGCAGAAGCTCTATACGAGTTACCAGAATATACCAAAAAGTAGAAAATAATCATTTAAAAATTTTTTATTATATAGATTAATGGCAGTATTTATATCAAAGGATAAAAAAATTGGAGATATTGTTGAATATATAAAGAAGGGAGAAGATATAATTGTAACAGATAATAATGGAAAACCTTTAGGAGTTTTAGAAAATTCTAAAGCAATTAGATATTTATATAGATCAGATACAAAAATTGAAAAAGTAGTAAACAGGATAAAACCATTAAAAACAAATAATATAATTGATATAGTAGAGAAATTAATTAGTTCGAATTCTAGAGTAACCTTTGTAAGGGAAAATAGAAAAATAAAGATAGTCAATATATATGATGTATTAAAAGAGATATTAAATGATAAAGATATATTGAGGAAAATGAACCTAAATGAAATAATAAATGATGCATATACAATATACGAAGATGAAAATATTAAAAGAGCAATTGGTATAATGAAAGATAAAGGTATATCAAGATTAATAGTATTGGATAAAAATAATAAAGTATCTGGAATAATTTCATTAACAGATATTCTAAAATATATGTTAATTGATAATAGTAATAATATAAGAACTCCAAATGAGAAAGATTTTGATATAAAGATAAAATCAATAATAAGTAATAGATTAATATTTGCAAATAAAGATGATAATATAGAGAAAATAATTAATTTAATGATAGAAAACAAGGTATTTTCATTGCCAATATTAGATAATGGTAATCTAATTGGTATAATAACTGCAAAGGATATATTAATAAATTACTTACAACATAAAAAGGAAAAAGAATATAATCTAGTTGTTCATGGTGTATCTTTAGATGAAATAGATATGAATTATATAAAGAAATTATATGAGAAATTTTATAAAAAATATAGAAATGTTTTAGGAGAAAATATTAGATTATTATTGCATATTAAAAAGATAAATGAAGATAAAGCAAACAAAAAAATATATTATCAAATTAGGGCAAAATTAATATATAATAATGGTAAATTTTCAATTGATGACCATGGATATGATTTATATTCAACAATAAAAGACATATTTTCAATATTAGAAAATGAGGCAGAAAAAATAAAACATAAAAATGAAGATAAATATATGTTAGAAAGTATGTTTAAAAACGATATAATACATTATTTATAAGATGATATTAATACCTGGAGATAGCTTAAAGAAAAAGGATATTAATTCATATGAAAGGGAAAATAATTACTATTCAAAATATATATTATTAGTAAATGAGGATAAGACTACAAAGCTTTTTGGATATTATATGCCAGAAGTAAATGATATTGTAATTGGAAAAGTAATTGATGTATTATCTAATGGATGGATAATTGATATAAATTCTCCATATGTAGGGAAATTGTCTTTAAAAGATATTGGAGTAGACCCTAATGATTTATATACTTATGGTGATTATGTGTTATGCCAAATTATAAGAATGACAAAGAATAAATTAATAGATTTAGAGATTAAGAAAAAAGAAAAATTAAATGATGGATTAATATTAAAAGTGGATCCTGTAAGAATTCCAAGATTGATTGGAAAAAATTCTTCAATGTTAAATTTAATTAAAGAGAATTTAAAAATCGATATAATAATTGGAAAAAATGGTAGAATATATTTAAATGGCAATGTAAATGATATATTAAAAGCAGTAGATGTTATTAGATTTATTATAAATAACTCTTATAAAAAGGGATTAACAGAAAAGGTTAAAGAAATTTTAGAAAATAAATAAAAATGGTAAAAAGATTTGATGGTAGAGAATATAATGAACTAAGGAAAATAAATATAAAGTTAAATGTAGTAGATAATGCAAAAGGATCCGCAATATTTTCTTTTGGGGATACTGTTGCATTAGCTGCTGTATATGGACCGAAACCTTCAAAAATGTCTTTAGATTATGATAAAGCATTCTTAAGAGTTAGATATAGTATGCTAACATTTTCTACACCTGAAAGAAAGAAACCAACACTAAGTAGAAGAGAAATCGAATTGTCAGAAGTAATTAAAAGGGCATTAGAACCAGCATTATTATTAGAAGAAATTCCAGGAAGCATTATAGATGTATATATTGAAATATTAAATGCAGATGCCGGAACAAGGACTGCAAGTATAAACGCAGCATCTTTGGCATTATCTTTAGCAGGCATTCCAATGAAAGATTTTGTAGTTGCTTTAGCAGTTGGAAAAGTTGGAGAAAAAATTGTTGTAGATTTAAATAAGGAAGAAGAAGATTATAATTCTGAAAAATTAAAAAAAGATCCTGAAAAATCAAAATATATAGAATATTATGGGAAAGGAAGGTCTACAGATATACCAGTTGCAATAATTCCTTCTGAGAAAAAATTTACATTAATACAATTAGATGGAGAAATTTCAAATAAAGAATTAAATGACGCTTTAAACCTAGCATTAGAAAAATCATTAGAAATAAAAAATTTAATGAAAAGTAATATATTAAAATATTTATCTTCATCGGGTAATTTTATTTATTAGTATTTTTATAGTAACATTTATAAAGTATAAAATATTTTTAAACCATATGAGAAGAACTTATAAATATCTAACTATTTTAACTTTTATATTAAACTTTATTAACATTTATTCTCAATCGGATGATCTTTCCTAACTTCTTTAATTTCTCTAAATATTTCATGATCTCCAACTAAACCTTTCTTAGTTAAAGCAAGTTCTATTCTTCTTACATTATCTAAGCTCTTCTCTACTGCTTTAATCAAATTTTCAACAAATTTATAGATCATTTTATTTTAGTAGTAATTTGTAATTTATAAGTGATGTTTTAGAAATAATACTATATTTTTTGCATTAGATAAATTTGCGCTTCTAGATAATTAACAGAGAAAAGTATACTTTAAAAAATTTTTAGAATATAAATATTATCAATTTAATTTTTGAAATACTTCAGTAATTTTTATATAATAAAAACAATAAAATGCTGAAAAATATAAATTATAATATTTTTTTAGGTTAAGTTCTCATAAATTATCGTTATGGATATATTTACTATTTGAAAGAAACAACCTTATAAATTCCAAAATACTATAAACGAAAATGACGAAAATTAATAATTATATTAGATATATATTAACTCTAATACTATTAGGAAGTATAAATGTTTATGCTCAAGCCCCAGGAGATCTAAGCCGGGTTATTTCTCAAACTAGCCAAGAATTATCTAATCTTTTACCTTCTTCTATAGATATTACATCATTTGCAGAGATAATAAAACAAAATATAAATACATTTGGATGGTTCTTTTTTAACTATGCAATTCCTTTTCTATTTATTTTTGGAGTACTTACTTATTTAGCATGGGAAAATAGAAAGGAGATTAATAGGCCTTTACTTATTATTTTCTTAATTATTGCTGGTCTTACAACACTATATTTACGTAGTGTATTAACAATAATTGCTCTTGTTTTTGGATTTATCTTATTAATTATTGGAATTCATAAAATATTTCATGGTATTACTGGGAGTATTATAGGTTTTATTATTACTATTTTTATTATAATTTTTATATTAACCAATAATATAGAATTTTTATTTTCAATAAGCTTCTTTATTTTTTTATTTGTACTTTTTATCATTATGGTTATTCTTAGCATTAAGATTCATAGAGAAGTTACAAGTTCGAAATACTTTAGAAAATTAACAGAAGACTTAAAATACCTTTATTATAAACTAAAAACACCACAAGATATCAGAGGAATTAAGGAAGGAGTTGATAAGATAATTAAGGATCTTGAAAAGGCTGAATATGACATCATAAGTAAGATTAATAAATTAAATAAATTATTAATATGTATAAATAAACAAGAATTAATAGAAAATGATAAAAATAAAATAGAAATATTGTACACTGCTATTAAAACTTTTTTCTATCAATGTGATAAATTCAAGGCTTATATCGATGATTGGAAAAAGCATATAAATCAATATTACAGTGAACCAATAAAATCGGATATGCTAAATTTTTTAAATAGAAAAGAACAAGAAATAGATTTAATAAAAAGAAAAGTTTGGCTTGAATATTCATCTAAAATCTTACCAAAAGAACAAT
Source organism: Candidatus Nanopusillus sp. (assembly GCA_028275885.1). Classification (GTDB taxonomy): domain Archaea; phylum Nanobdellota; class Nanobdellia; order Nanobdellales; family Nanobdellaceae; genus Nanobdella. Next base: position 6,335 of record JAPWTW010000002.1, on the reverse strand, counting down.
TAATAAAGAACATATTAGGAAAAAGAAAAGTGAAAGGAGGAAAAAGATGATGAAGGGAAAGCGAACACCTTAGTAAAAATTTTTTAATTTCATTCTAAAACAAATTTTTTAATAGCCAAACTTTCAGCATAATCATCTATATCTGTTGTAATTATATATCCAATAGATACTTCATGTAATTTATGACCGGCCCTTCCAATCCTTTGTATTAACCTTGTAACTTGTCTAGGTGAATTATATTGAATAACAGCATCAACATATCCGATATCTATGCCAAGTTCTAAAGAGGATGTTGCGATAATTGCCTTAATTTTTCCTTCCTTAAATAATCTTTCATTTCTTTCTCTTACTTCCCTCGATAAAGAACTATGATGTACTTCAATCTTATATTCAGGTAACCAAACCTTAAATCTTGAAGATAGTAACTCTGCCATTTCTCTTGTATTCACAAATATTATTACAGACCTATGTTTATCTAATATTTCTTTTATCTTTCTTAAACTCCAGGCTATTTTTGGATTCCAATTATATTTTCTTGCCAATTCTAAATCTTCTTCACTAATTTCCGGATAATATACTTCTATATAATATTTTTTCTCTGCATACCAATATGCAATTTTATAATTCCTATATCCAAAAATAAATTTTGCAGCCTCATCTAGATCTCCTATTGTTGCAGATAATGCAATCCTCTGAAATTCTCCGGCATAATTTACCAATCTTTCTAAACCTAAAGATAATTGTATTCCTCTTTTTTCATTTAATAATTCATGTAATTCATCTATAATTACATATTTCACTGTTTTTAATTGCTCTCTTAATCTTTTTCCTAAAAATAATATTTGAAAAGTTTCTGGAGTTGTTATTAAAAATTCTACAGGTTTTTTAGATAATCTTACCCTTTCTCTTTCTTCTGTATCTCCATGTCTTACCGCAACAGATATACCCAAATTATCACACCACCATTTTATTCTATCCAACAAATCTCTATTTAATGCCCTTAGTGGAGATATATAAATTCCCAATAATTGATTTTCAATACCTTTTTCCTTTAATTCCAATATTTTTGAAAATACAGGTAATATTGCAGCTTCTGTTTTTCCAGATCCTGTAGGGGCGACAATTAAAGTATTATTTCCATTTAATATTTCTGGAATTGCTATTTTTTGAATTGGATAGAAATCTTTGAATCTTTTAAAGAATAATTCCTCTATTTTCTTATTTAAATTATATTCCATAGATATGTATAGTATTTAATTATCATTTTATAAATCATGATAAATTAGCCAAATAAATTAGCAAAAAAGAAAGTTAATAAATATGCTATATAAATATTTAGTAGAGTACAAAGTTTTAAGATTTATTTTTAACTATTTTCTTCAATTAAAATTCCATCCAAAGTATATACTTCATATTTTTCTATTCCTTTTGTAATTGGACCTTGAAATTCTCCAACATCCCATAATCCTACTAAATCAGAAAATGCAGGTAAAATTATAATTACTCTATTATCTTTATATCCAATTACAAAAACTTTTTCATATATACTTTCTCCAATACTTGTAGAAATACTTTTTGCAAAATGATGATGTCCAATAACATAATATTTTCCCTTTAATTTTGTATTTAAATGCCCATGAGTAAATACAGCATTTTTTATCTTCAATGCCTTCAAAATTTTAACATTATTTATCCCATAAACCAATTCCTCAATATCACCATCGTGATTTCCCTTTATTATATATATTTTCTTGAAATATTGTGAAATTTCATTTATAAAATATAGGATATCTGACATTTCTTGTAAACTTGTTTCAGGTATATTATGTTTTAAATCTCCATTAATAATTAAGTACTTTATTTTATATTTTTCATAAATTTTCCTTATTTTATTTATATAATAATTTACTTGAGAAGGAATATTTATTCCTTTCTTATACAATTCTCTTTCAATCCCTATATGTAAATCAGAAATAACTAAAATTTTATTAAAAAATATTAAACCCTCAGTTCCAGTAAATTTAAGCATTAATTAAAATACTCTTTATTTGATTTATATCTTTTGCATTTTTTATTTTTTCCTTTATTTCCCTTACTTTATCTATATTATCGATTAATAAAACAATATCTCCTAAAGCTTGTCCAGGTAGTCCTTTATTAAACCTAACCCTTAAATTACCTTTATTTCCATGTACATCAACAATCTTTCCAATAAAAATTTTCTTTCCAGGACTTACCCAAATTACATGCTTTCCAATATATTTACTTGCCTTATATTTATCATTTATATTTTCAAATTTTACTATTACTTGATTTGGATATATATGATGCCTACTCATCCTATAATTTAATATTATTCCTTTCATCTCTATTTTGATATATAATAATCTTTAAATATTTTATTTAGCACACCAATAACATTATTATCTAAATAATTTAAACCATCTTTACTAATATCTTTAATCATTTCTTCTCTATATTTTAGATCATTAAATGTACCAATCTTATTCCCACTATAATCATATATTTCAATTCCATTTTCCGTTACTATATATAATTTTGATTTTGACAAATATAGATCATAATTTTTATTTTTTTCTTTATCAATTATAGAATACTTAAATCTCAATAACAATTCTTCCTTCTTATTTTCAATTAAATTTCTTATATTTCTAATATGATATAATAAAGATTCTTTTAATTTTTCCAATTCAATTATATCATACTTTTTTTCCTTATAATTTTTAATATCATTTTCCAAATTTTCCAATCCATTATATTCTATTGGCATTTTTTCTTTTACATAATTATTATACTCAATATTGAATAAATCCTGGAATTTTGTTTTTAATTCTTCATAAATTAATATATAATTATCTATCATCTTCTTTTCATTTTCTTTATCAATAATTTGTTTTATATTTTTCATTTCAGATATAAATTTCTCAGCTTTTTCAAATACATTCATTAAATCTTCATATTTATATTCACTTACCTTACCATGTTCAAAATCTTTTCTCATTTTCCACACCTCTGATAATATATTTACATATTCAATATTCAATATTCCCTTATCTACAAATAATTTTTTTAACATCTCAGGAGTTTCTTTTGGGTCCCCGGGCAATAAACCATAATCCATTATTACTGCCTGAGCAGAAGTAATCATTGCAACCGCTAAATCCTCAACTATTAAATTATTTATCATATTTTTCAATTTATTTCTAGCTTCTTTTAATGCATTTTCTGCAGCAGTTATATATTTATTAGCAGCTTCTTGTGATGGTTTTAAAATTCCTTTTAATAATAATTGTTTCCATGCAATAAACATTCCTCTATCATATAATGGTATTCCATCCCTTAAGAATGTAATTATTACTGGATTTGATTCAGACATTGCTAACCAAAATTCTGTTAAAGTATAAACTTGTGGATGTAATTCTTTATTAGAATTAACCAATATTTTTGCTTCCATTGCTTTATTTATTATTAAATCCATTAATTTTATTTTTAATTCCTCAAATGTATGTTGTTTAACATCAGTATCATCAATTACAACATATATATCTACATCAGAAGATTCAACATTTCTTCCTTTTACTTGAGAACCTGCTAAAACATATGCAACGACATATCTTTGTAATATATCAATTATTAATTTTTTATGAACACTTATTAACCTAAATATCTCAAATATTCCTTTATCGTATATTATATTACCAATTGATAATAAATCTAATAATTCAAATCTTGAGTCCATTGCAATATTTTTTATATCCTCAATCAATAAAACATGTAACCATATATCTAACTTTTCATTTTTTATTTTCTGTAAATATTTCTCTAAAAATGATACTTTTAATTTTATTTTTTCTTCTGGACTTAAATCAAAGTCTGATAAAATTATTATCCAATGCTTATAAACCTCTATTTCTCTTTTATATTTTTCAAATAAATCTTCACTTACCATTATTGAACTATAATAAATTAATTCCTTTAATAAATTAATTATATTCTCATTCTTTTCTTTAAATTCCATTATTCCAATTACTCTATCTCTATATTCGCTATTCAATATATCATCCTTAAGATCTGCCATAAAATAATTTTTTAAATATTTATTTATATTCTTTTTTCAAACCATTGATTTAATAATTTATAATCTATTTCTTTTTTATTTTCTTTCTTTTCTTCCCTTTTTTCAGAATTTAAATATTGCTGACTCATTTTTATTAATTCTGTAGTTATATAATTCTTTAATTCTTCTAAAAAAGATGGATCTTCTTTAAACCTATTGAAATATATCTTAATATTATCATCCTTAAATCTTGGTATAACTTGAATAATAATATGTTTATATTTTTGGCCAGTTTCTCCAGAAGATAATAAAATATTCAATCCTTCAAATTTCAATTTATTTTTTAATATTATCGATATATATTTTGAAATTGTAAACATTTTTTGATTTATTTCATCTCCCAAACTTGTATAATCTTCTATATGTAATTTTGGAAATATTAGAAAAGACCCTTTTGATGGTGGCAAAATATCTAATACGCATATTATATCATTATCTTCATACAAAATATAAGATGGTACTGTTTTGTTTGCAATTTTACAATATACACAATCGTCCATAGAAGATTATTAAATCTTGATAGTTATTAATCTTCTATGATAAATTACTCAACAATTATTATATCAGTACTCATACCTTTACTTATATATGCTTTTTTAATATATTTATCCGAAAATATTATATTAAAATACGTTGATATATATTCAAAATACTATTCTGCGTTGCCAAAACATTATTTATTAATATATACAGCAGGAATGGCTTCTGCTTTGCAATCATTTTTACCAGCCTTATCATTAACATTATCCGAAAATTCAAAGTTGGGGTATTATTTTTTATTATATAATGTGGTATTAGATTATACGATTGCCCTAGGTGCGTTTATATTAACATTCAATTTTAGAAAGGGAATGCTTGACAGTAATGTACTTTTCTTAATTATGATTTCAATAATAGCACATGTTTTTGTATTAATGTTTAAAGAAATAAATTTTCTTTCTGGATCTATTTTATACGCTATATTTATTATAATTTCAATATTTTTATTTTATAGGTATTGGAAAAAGGGTGAAAATACTACATATATAACAAAAGGTTCATTTTATGAATATTTTAAAGTGATAGTTTTCTCATTAGAAATTGCTCTAGCAATATCAATAATATACGTTGGTGGAAGTATTTTAAATAATGTTTCAAACACCTTACAACAATTAGATTTATCCATACCATTGATTGGTTACGCTATAGCTTTGATTTTATTCACATTACCAGATATATTATATGGTCATTTTGCCTGGTTTAAAAATAAAGATCTTAATATTAGTATGGCATCAATCTCAGGAGAAGCAATTGCAAGTTTTACAATATTTACTGGAATTCTTGGAATAGTTTATCCAATAAAATTCTCTAATGAAGATGTTATACCAATTATTTCATCATTTTTAGTTTTATTAATTTCTATCATGATTTTATACATAGCTTCATATAAAGCAAGAATATCGAAATGGGTTGGAATTTTGTTAATTTCTTTAGGTATTGCTATTGGATTTATAAATAGTATAACTGCTCTACCATAATTTAAAAATATTATCATCACCTATTATATTTAAATGAGAAGAAGCTCAAGAAGATGGAAAAAATACCTAAGATCAAGATGGAAATGGCAGAGAAGGAGAATTAGAGAAGAAAAAAGACTGAGAAAAATAGCTAGAATGAGAGCTTTATAAATATTAAGATTTTTAAAATATTATAATATATTGTGTTAATATAGCCATGTACATCATATGCCATATGATGTACATGGCACATATGTAGAGTATATCTGAAAGGGGATAATTGCAGCGGAATCTGCGGCCGTACTTTTCGGGCTAAAGCCCGCGGCGGAAATCCGCCGAATTCCCGTTGATCCTGCGGGGGGCCATCGCTATCCCCTTCCGACTAACCCATGGGAGGCTAGGGATACCGGGTAAGGTATCCCGCCGCACGGCTGAGTAACACGTCGATAACTCTATCTCGGGAGGGGAATATCCCCGGGAAACTGGGGGTAATTCCCTATAGGAAATGGGGTGTGGAATTCCCCCATTTCCGAAAGGGAACTGGGATAATCCCTCCCAGTTCCGCCCGAGAGGAGGTCGGCGGCCTATCAGGTAGTTGGCGGGGTAACGGCCCGCCAAGCCTAAGACGGGTAGGGGCCGTGAGAGCGGGAGCCCCCAGATCGGCACTGAGACAAGGGCCGAGGTCCTACGGGATGCACCAG
>JAPWTW010000001.1 GCA_028275885.1 Candidatus Nanopusillus sp. | reverse complement strand
ATTTTTTAAATCTTTTTTATCATAAAAATAAAATGGTAAATATATACAAAAAAGGAGGATTATCTGTTTATCAAGGCAGAGATTTAAGAAAAGAAAATGGTAAAATAAAATCTCCTAATAGTAAAAAAAGAAAAGCAAACTATGGAAGATATCCAATTCTAACAAAAATATCAAAAGGTAATGAAGAAGTAAGATATATATTTAGAACAAAAGGTGGAAATTATAAAGTAAAATTAAAAAGTGCCTTATATGTAAATGTCCTTATTCCAGAAACAAAAGAAATTAAAAGAGTAAAAATATTGGGTGTTATTAAAAATCCAAATGATAAAAACTTAGATAGAGAGAAAATAATAACCAAAAATGCTATATTAAATACTGAAATAGGAAAAGTTTTAGTAACATCAAGACCAGGTCAAGATGGAGTTGTAAATGGAATATTAATAAAAGAATAATTTTTAAATCAATTTATAAAATAAATTTATAAAATCTTCTTGTATATTTTGTTTATGGACATAGTAAGACCTTTAGATGTAATAACACAATCAAAAGGAAAGGAAATAATAGTAGAAATGAAAAATGGTAAACAATACAGAGGTAAATTAGTAGCTTCTGATGTTCACCCAAACATGGTATTGGAAGATGTAACAGAATTAGATACTAATAAAAAATTACCTTGGATATTCTTAAGGGGTGACAATATATCTGTCATAAAACCAGTTGATTAATCAATAAATTAAATCATTTGAATTTTTTATTGAGTTATAAAAATGTATATAGAAATTTGATCATAATACCACAATTTTTAATTTCTATTTGTAAATTTAATAAATTAAAAATAAAAATTATACCAAATCGTCTTCAGAAATCACAACAAAATCTCCAATTGCCTTTACCGCCATAAATGGTACTAAAAATCCATCTTTTACCTTTTCTAATCCTAATCGTTGAGCATTTTCAGTAGGATTCTTTAATATAATATTTAATACCTCGCCTGTTTTCTCTTCAAATTGTAGATCTGCAACTTCCCCCAACTTTCTACCCTTATCTGTAACAACTGGTTTGTTTAATAAGGATGATGCTTCATATCTTTCCATATATATAGAATAGAAAATATCAAAATATAAGTTTATACATCCCTAATTCCTTCTTCATTTATTCTAAATATTGCTTCTCTTTCAGGTAAATGAGGTGCATCAATTAGCCTAGCAATCCTTGTTCTCTCTTTACCTTTTCTTAAGAATATTCTATATGTAATTGCATGAGCCAAAACATGCCCTCCAACTGCTTGCTGATCTAAAGCAAAATAGCCTTCCGGTTTTGCCATAACCTGGTTTGTTACATATACTGATAGATTATAAACAGTAGCTAATTTCAATAAATCTCTTAAATGTTGATTTAATTTTTGCTGCCTTTCAGCTAAGGTACTTCTTCCAATATATTCTGCCCTGAAGTGTGCAGTAATTGAATCTATAACTATTAACCTTATATTTCTTCCTTCATGAATTAAACTTGGTATTTTCTTTACAATATTTATTTGATGATCTGAATTATATGCCCTTATAAATATTATATTCTTTAATACACTATCAGGATCTAATTCTACACCTTTTGCCATTTGTACAATTCTCTCTGGTCTAAATGTTCCTTCAGTATCAATATAAACTGCTTGGGCAGGTTTATCAGGTTCACTTAACCCACCTTTTTCCTTTGGCAATTGAACATTAACTGATAATTGATGACCTAATTGTGTTTTTCCAGAACCAAATTCACCAAAAGCTTCTATTAATGCCTGTGTTTCAACGCCTCCACCAAGTAAATCATCCAAAGCTTTTGAACCTGTAGTTATTCTTTCTACAGTTTTTCTTGAATTATAAAAATCATATGCAGATATAAATCCTTGTCCAACAATATTTTGAGCCATTTCTAATAATCTTTTAGCAGTTTCTTCTCCAAGTCCAACTTTTTCTACTAATTCATGAACAGAAGATACAGCTAAATCTTCTATTGAAAATATTCCAGCTTCTCTTAACTTCTGTGCAGTTTTTGGACCTACACCAGGTAAATCTTCCAAATCTTTAATTTGTCTTTTTTCTTCCTCTTCCATTAAAAGAATATATAATTAAAGTTTATAATTTTATATAGAATTAAATTCTCTTATTAAAATATTTTTTATTTCTTCTTTATTTAGTGATAAATATTTTAGATAATTTTCTTCTTTTTCAGTTAATTTAAATATTTTAGATCCATGAAATCCTTTTGATTTATTATTTTCTATATCTAATATTGGTAATAGAATTGATATACCATTTTCTTCCAATAAATATTGGGACAATTTTCCCTCAGAATTTTTAGAATTTTTATCAATAAATATTTTAGATATTAAAACAATATTATTTTTATTATATATCTTCTCTATTGAATCTGAAGAAGAATTACTATTTATTTTATATAAATTATATACTCTTAAATTTCCAAAATTATTGATTAAAATATTTATCTTTACTTTTCCAATTATATTAAATTCATTATACATCATTGAAATGTCGTTATTATTAATTTTTATTTTTATTTCAGAATTATTTATATTAAAAACGTTATAATAAATATTATTGTCCAAATCAATTTCAATATGTTGGTCTTTATTTATATCAAATTCTTTTTCAATTATTTTATAATTGTCAAAAACTTTATCGTAGTATTTTTTAAATATATTTTTAAAAAATGTTGAATCCATTTTTTTCAATCTTATCCAATATACTCTTATCCCCAATATATTTTACTTTTCCATCAATTAATATTATTACTTTATCAACATCCAATTCTTTAGCAAATTTTAAATTGTGAGAAATTAATATTACTATTTTATTTTCCTTTTTAAATTTATCTAAATAATATTTTAATTTATTTAGAAATTCAATATCTACTCCAGAATCTATTTCATCAAATATAATAATCTTTCTATTCAATAATATTGATAATAATAATGAAAATCTCTTTTTTTCTCCTCCAGATAAATTATAATTAACCCCTCTATCTAGAAAATCTTCTGGTAATCCTAAATCTTTTCCCAAATTTAATATCTTTTTTTCATCAAAATTATCCAAAATATACATTAATAAAGTTCTTGTTCTAATATTTTCTATTTCAACAGAATCTTGAAAAGAATAAAATATGTATTTTGATATGTTTTCAGTTTTTTCATTTGTTATATCTATATTATCTAAAATTATTTTTCCATCTTTTTTTAAACTTTCATCGTTTAATATCGCTTTTGCAAATGTTGTTTTTCCAGAACCATTTGGACCAAATACTAAATATAATTTCCCATATTCAAATTCTAAATTTACGTTTTCTAATATTTTTTTATTATCAGAATATACATTTAATCCCTCTATTTTCAGCATTTAAAAAATATACCTTTAACTCTTATAAATATAACTGTGTTATACCTGCTTAGAAGATTTAAATCCAGGAGTCAAACCTCTTAAAGCTCTCTTCCTATTCTTACTATTTAACAACCAAGAATATTCTTCTCTACTATATACATTTGGATTATTTGGATCTGCCAATATAACTTCATACCACTTGTATTTACCATCTTCCCCAACATAATATGAATTTATTACTTCTAAATTAGGATATTTTCTTTGTACTCTTTGTTCTGCAATCGCTCTCAAACTGATATTTAATGACCTATAGTAATAATAACTTTTTGTTTTAACATGCCTTGGCATATCTTTCCTTTTTCTCCATCCTTTCTTTACTCTTACCCTAACAAGTATAATTCCATTTATTGGTTTCCATCCTAACTTTCTAGCTCTATCCAATCTTGTTGGTCTTTCTATTCTAATAATCTCAGGTTCCCTTCTCCATTTAATTAATCTTTCCTTAACTAATTTCTTTAAATTTTCATCTTTAAATCTCTTTTTCCATGTTTCAAAAATATAATTATATGCAGATTTCATTGTTTGTTTTGATTATCTTGTTTTTGCTCTTGCTTATTTTCCTTACTAAATTCTTTTTGTACCTCCTTTAATTCTTTATTTAATTTTATATCCTCATATCCAATCCATAATATTAATACACCCAATATTAATATTATCAATCCTATTAATCCTTTTATCACTAATATAGTTTCTCCTAGCCAATGATATATTAAGAATCCACCTATTACCAACAATATTAATCCTAACAAACTTTCTTTTATCCAATCCTCCATCTTGTATATTTGTTATAAATAGTTTTTTAAATTATATATTATGCATGAAATTATAGAAGAATTAAGTAAATTAATTAATAGTATTCCATATGGTAAAGTAACGACATTTAAAATATTATCAGAATGCTTGGGAGATAGATATTCAATAAAGTTTATTATAAACTATTATAAAAAAATAAATGGACCATGGTGGAGAGTTGTAAATTCTGATGGAATTATAAATGATAAAATACAAGAAGGATTATTAAAAAGAGAAGGGATAGAAATTGTAAATAATAAAATAGTAAATTTAGAAAAATATTTATTTAATAATTTTAATGTAAAAGAAAAAATATTAAAAAAATATAGAAAAATTCAGAAAGAATTAGCTAACAAAATTATTTTAGAAGATAATATAAATGATATAAATTTAATTGGAGGAGTTGATCTAAGCTATAAAGATGACATAGGTTATATAGTATATGTAATATTAGACAAAAATTTAGAATTAGTAAATAAATACATATTCAAAGAAAAAATTGAATTTCCATATATACCATCATTTTTAGCTTTTAGAGAAGGAGAACCAATTATAAAAACATTTAACAAAATAAAAGAAAAAATAGATATATTATTTGTAAATGGACATGGAATCTCTCATCCATTTAAATTAGGTTTAGCATCATATGTTGGGGTAAAATTAAATATACCAACTATTGGAATAACAAAAAAATTACTATCTGGAAATGTTGTTGATAACAAGATTATAATAAATAATGAAGTAAGGGGATATAAAATAGAAAAATTTGAAGAAACAATATATGCTTCACCAGGAAATTTAATATCTTTAGAAAAAACAAAAGAATTATCTGAAAAATATTGGATAAATGGAAAATATCCAGAACCAATAAGATTAGCAGATATGATTAGTAAAAAAATTAAATATATGGAAAAATTTTCTTAATTATTTCTCTAAATTTATCTAGCTTATAATAAAGTGTAGGAACAATCATTGAATAAGAATATCCTAAACTATTATATAATAAATAATCTCTCGTATAATTATTATGGTTTATTAATTCATATAATCCTAATAGAAATAAAAAAGTCCCTGTATTTACTAAATATAATCTATAAAGATTTTCCTTTGTCTTTGGAAATGAATACTCCAAAAAGTTTTTTATATATTTCCTCCAACTCTCTGGAGTAATTTCTTCAATAAATTCTGATAATTTTAATTTTTTACTTTTATCATCAAAAAGCTTTTCTATACTTTTCTCTTTTATTTTATATAGTTTATCTATGATATCGGATAAAGACATTATTCCCTAAATGCCTGTACAATTATTTTTTCTCCAACATCCCAAACCAATACTTTTTGACCTTCTTGTATTTTACCTTTTAAATTCTCATCCAATACTCTTGCATCAAATGTTTCATATGTATCTAAATCCATTACTGTATATTTATCATCTGATATTTTTGCAATAACTTGTCCCTTTATTTTATTTATAACTGGAACTTCTATCAGATCCTGCGTTGGTTTTACTAACTCAGTAGTCCTTCCAGATACTACAGACTTAATTAAAATTTTAGCCTTTGCAGAACCATGCTTTCCTGTCTTTACAGTTTCAATTTCTAATACTTCCCATACTTCATTATTATACCATATATATGATCCTTTCTTTAAATCAATAACCTTCCTAACTTGTATCTCTGGCATAAAATTATTATTAATTTGAATTACTTATATATATTACTATATATGTTATATCAAATGATAGATTATGAAATATTGGATAATGGAATAAAATTATATAAAATACCATTTAGAAATGAGAATATTGCAATAGGAATATTAGTAAATATTGGATCAATATTTGAGGATAAAGAATTTAGGGGAATTTCTCATTTATTGGAACATATGATGTTTCAGTCTAATAAAAAATATAATAAAAATCAAATACATTTATTATTTGAAGAAAGTGGATCAATTCATAATGCAATGACTTATTATAATTATACTTTATATTTTGCTGCAGTAATGAAAGAAGGATTTGAAAATATTGTAGATTTATTTTATTGGATGTTTGAAAATGATGAATATGATAATAATGAATTTGAAAATGAAAAGAATGTTGTAAAAACAGAAATAATGATGAGAGAGGATGATCCAATAGTAAGTTTGAACGATAATATATCAAAATCTGTTTATGGAGATTCTGATTATGGAGATCCTATAGGAGGTTATATTGAAACAATTAATAATATAACAAAAGATACATTAGAAGAATTTAAATATAAATATTATTCTCCCAAAAATATTTCAATATTTTTAGAAGGAAATATAAATGGTAGAGATATTGAAATCGTCAAGAAGTATTTTTCTAGATTAGAAGGAAATGATATAAAATTAAAAAATCCAAGTAAGGGAGAAGGAAAAGATATAATAAAAAAAATGAAAAATATACAGCAAATATATTATAGTATCAATTTAAATAGTGATATTAAAAATATAATATTAATTGATGCATTAACAGAATTTTATAATTTAGGAGCATCTTCAAAAATATTTGAAATATTTAGAAATAAATATGGCATAGGATATTCTCCCTCACTTTCTTTATCAAATTTCTATGATGATGAAATTATATATTCATTAATAATACCAGGATTCCAAATTGATAAAGAAAAAATATTAGATAATGCAATTAATGAATTTTTAGATAATTTAAAAAACATAGATGATAAATATAGAAAGGCAAGATCAAATATATATAAATTTAATTATAATCTTAGAAAGGAAAATATATTAAAGAGAATAGAAACAGACCCATATTTAATAAAAATATTAAATATGGATTATGATCAATACTTTAATAAAGTATATAATTTATTATCAACTATCGATAAAGATTTTATTGAAGAGAATGAAAAATATATATATGATTTATTTGAAAATGGTAAAAAAGTTATAATTTATCCTGAAGATTATGATAAAAGAAATAATTAAGGGAATTGAAGAAACTTTAAGAGAAAATAATATAAATGAAAAACTCGCATCTCCGTATATTTGGGAAAAATATAAAGATCCATTTAAGGTATTAATAACAATACTATTATCCATAAGAGTAAGAGAAGAAAAAACATTGGAAGTTTCTGAAAGATTATTCAATAAATATAATAGACTAGAAGATATTAGAAATGCATCTTTAGAAGATATAAAGAATACAATAAGGGATATTGGATTATATAATAATAAAGCAAAATGGATTAAAGAAATTGCTGAAAAGTGGGATTATAATAAATATTGTGATGAAGAATATATTAGATCTCTACCTGGAGTTGGAAGAAAGATTGCAAATGTATATTTAATAATTGTATGCAATAAAAATTATATTGCAGTAGATACTCATGTTCATAGAATATCAAATAGAATTGGACTTGTAAATACAAAAAATCCTGAAAAAACTGAAATAGAATTATATAAAGTTATACCTGAAGAATATTATAATAAGATTAATTTTTTATTTGTTTTATTTGGAAGAAATATATGCAAACCAATTAATCCAAAATGTAATATATGTAGAATAAATAAATATTGTGAATATTATAAAAAATTATTTAGGAGGAACAGATCTCTTTAATAATTCTACATGCTCATCTATAAGTTTTTCTTCCGCATATTTTTCTAACTTTACTTCATTATCTATCTTTACTTTATGGAATAGAAATAATTTGTTTTGTAAATCTGCTGTAAAGGTTCTTATTTCCTTTAAGGATTTTAGATATTCTCTTATTTCATCATTCAATATTTCTGATAATTGTTTTGTTGCAATCCAAATTCTTATATGGATTAATAATGAATTTCTATATCCAAAATTTTTTAATGCCAATATTGTTTTCTTTGTTATTTCAGATACATAAGATATCTTTTGTTCACCACCATATACAATAAATACAGCATCAAAATTATTTTTTACAATATCCTTTGCAATATCATTCAATTTATTTTCATTGTATAAATATATTTTTGCTACTTTATCTTTATATCCATCTTTTGATAATAGTGAAGATATTAAAGAAGATGCTAAAGAAGAACATATTCTATCTGGGTATGCTATTATTGCTATATTTTTATATCCATCGAATATTCTCTTTGTTATAACATATCCTGTTAATCCTCTCAGGTATATTTCATCTTCTAGGGAAGCCAAGCTCATTGCATCCATAAAATACTATAACAAAGTTATATTTAAAAATATAGAATAAAGAAAAACAAAATTATTATAGAGCTTTTACATCTTCTTGAATATTTGCTTTGTTGCCAATTGTATGTCTTCTCTCTTTACAGTTGTTCTTTTTCCATGATTTGCCAATGAAACTGCTCCTTTTGCAATTTCTAATGCTATGTCTTCCAATTCTTGTTTTAGATATCTAATTGCTTTATCCGATACTCTTGTTACTCCTGCCTGTTCACCCTTTTGCTTTAAGATCCTTTCGACCACAGCCATTGGAATTCCCCTCTCTCCTCTTGCCATAAAATATATATTATTGAACTTCCTTATAAATTTTTCATATTTTAGCTGATGAGAACAAGATCTTATCTTAAAAATACTTTGAGATTTTTAATCGCACACATTTTTATTATATAACATTACGTATCCCATAGGTATATATTAAAAAGATAACATTTACCCAACAAATTTAAAATTGGGGTAAATATTTAAAAAATAAATTATTCTCTTGGAGCTAATACAAATCCAAATTTAAATTTATCAGTTGACTTATAATCAATCCATATTGGCTTTCCAGAATCTAATTTAAATGTTAATGTATCAGATATTCTTGCTACTTTAGATAATTTATATAAATAATCTACAGAATATCTTGCTACTGCTTTTGATGGAACTTCCATAGATAATACACTTTCATCTTGAGGAGTTAAATCAATTCTCATGTCTTTTAATTCACCTTCAGCAATAAAAGATACCTTTGGCCCTTCAGGATCTGCAACAATTTTTATTTCATCTGCAATTACTTTTGCAGACTCTATTATATCATAAAATGCCTTCGAATCCATCTCAACTTTTATAGGTAATTCAGGTAATTCTGTATTTGATAAATCCATAAATGATCCTTCAGATTCTATTAATGGTAATGTAAATGTCTTTTTAGCTTTTCCATATACACTTAACACAAACTTATTTTTTTCTTTATCTATTTCCCATGATATTTGACTCTTTAAAGCTACTTTTGTCATTATTTTCTTTAAATCTTCTAAATTTATTGTAAATTTCTCTTCATCCTGTACATCATATTCTATGAACATATTTGGATACATATCTAATAATATTATTGCTATATTTGCTGGATCCAATGATGATAAAAATATACCATCCTTATTTGCTTTAAATGTTCCTTCTGATAAAAAACTTACTATTGCAGGCAATATATTTTTAATCTCCTTAGCTTGCGGGAAGACTACCTTCATTCATTATAATTTCAAAAAAATTTTAAATATATATTAGTATGCCTTACCCTCAAGATATCCAAGCACGAGTCCTATAATAAATATTATACCTGCTTGTATAGAGTATTGTTGAAATAGTGATACAAAATCATAAAATCCCTGAATAAAATTACCATATCTAAAATATGAATATCCAACCAATAATATTACTGCTAATATCAATCCAATTATAAATGCACTACCACGTGTCATAGTTTGACATTTCATAAAATCAATTAGATCTTTTAGTATTTAAAAATATTTTATATATAAATCTCCCAGAATATTTATCTAAATATTCATTATAATTACCACATTTTGGAGAATATATACATCTTGGACATCCATCAAGACATTTACATTTATTTAAAGATATTATAGATTTCTTAATTAATTTTTCTATATTATTATATAATATTTCTGCTAAACCAACTCCAGATTCATATCCTTCATATATAAATATTGTTGGCTTATTTGTTTGTGGATGAATTGTATAAGAATATCCACCAAGTTCTTGTGAATCTACAAATGTTACAACTGGAGATATTTTTATTATATTATGTTCTATTGCATGCAATCCTGATCTAAATGAAGATTCATAATCAATAATTTTCTTAACTAAGAATACTAATATATTATCTTTTATTCCATAATTTCTTTCTAAAAATTCTCCAATTATTTCCCTTATTTTTTTACTTGCCAATCCCCTATATTTTTCGTAAAAGAAATCTTTACTTATAGTAGAAGAAAAATTCAATATTTCATCTATGTTTATATTATATTTTTTCTTTTTAATATATTTTTTTAGTTTATCTAAAAAGAAATTATAATAAATATTTTCCAATTCTTTCTGATATCTTTCTGGTATTATAATCCATATTGCTTTTGTATTAAATTCATAATTTATGCTTTTTTCATAATAATTTATGTTTTGTATATAATTTTCCCCCATTTTATATTTTTCAATATATCCTACAAATTCTTTTTTTACTTTTATTTCTCCTAAATATATTTCCCAATCATTTATTACTTTTTTATCTATTGCATTAATTATTTTTACATCTTCATAATATATTGGACTTGTCTCTATATTTGAAAATTCCGGTCTAAAGAATACAAATGTAACATTATCTATATTATAATAATCTGTTATCCTGATTGATTTTCCTGAAGAATAATATACCATTCCAGGTAATAAATAATCATAAAATGCGTGTTCATCCATTTCTTCTAAAATTTTTCCTTTGCCCTTTAGCATATTTATTATCCTTATTAATCCTTCCTTTTTCTTTATCCTTTTTATCATTTCCTCCTCTTCCTTTGTTACATCTACAATATAATATACTTTATCTGAAATATTTCTTAATCCAGAATATATTACTTGCGTATTTAATTTATAATATTCTTTTCCAAATAATGGATCTTTTATTTTTAATACAATATTTCCCTTTTCTAATTCTCCCAAATATTTTTTCTCTAAATCATTTAATATATTTTTATCAATTCTTCCAAATTCATTTATTAAATATTTTAAATGTCTCTTAACGACTTTTTCATTATCTAAATTTAAAGGAATATTATCTAACTTATTTTTTTCAATTCTATCTAAAAATTCATTTATATTTGTTGAATAATAAAAATCCAATGCATCTTTTTTAAATATCATTATATCTATTGAATCAGAAATTCTTCCAGATCTTCCAAATCTTTGAATTATTGAAGAAATACCATCTCTAGGTATTCCATAATTTACTACAGATCTTATTTCACCAATATCTATTCCTAGTTCTAATGCAGATGTAGTTAATAATATTAAATATTCTCCAGATTTAAATTTTTGCTCAATTTCTTTTCTTTTTTCCCTTAAATAACTTGCTTTATATGTAAAAATCTTATTATATTTATCTAAATCTTGAGATTCTAACCTTAATAATTCTACACCTTTCTTTGATTCAATAAATATTAAAGACTTTATATTATTTTCTAATAAAATCCTTATTGACCTTTTTAATAATAATCTTGAACTTGAACTTTTTGGATCTAAACAAATTATATACTTTTTATATCTATTACTATAATCTTTATCAATTAATTCAAAATCTAGATCAAACATATTTTTTGCAAATTCTATAGGATTTCTTAATGTTGCAGATAATGCTAATATTTTAAAATTATTATTTTTATAAAAATATTTCAACAATCTAATTAATCTTCTAAATGTGTATGCAGCATTTGTTCCAAATACTCCCCTATATGAATGTAATTCATCTACAACAATCAAATCTAAATTCCTAAAGAAATAAAATAATTTATCATGATTTTTTAATATATATAGATGTAAATTATCAATTGTAGTTAATATTAAGTTTGGTCTTTCTCTTATTATTTTTTCCTTTTCACTATATGTTAAATCTCCCAAAATAAATTTCATCTTAATATTTAATTTTTTATTTGTATAATTTTCAAAATCTTTTATTAATTCTTCAAATTTTTCATATTGATCATATAATAATGCTCTTAATGGATAAATTAATAAAAATGTTTTATTTGGATATTTTAATATATTATCAATAATATATAATCTAAATATATGAGATTTTCCTGAAGCTGTTGGTGTTGTTACAATTAGATTTTTATTTTTATATAATAAATTTAATGCTTTAACTTGATGTTTATATAACTTAAAGTTTCTATAATTTAAATATTCATTTAATTCTTTATTATAAAATTCAAAATTGTCAAATTCTGCATTTTTATTATTAATTAATTTTATTCCAACTATATAATCTTCAAACTCTTTTTCAAAAATATTTTTTAAATCATCAATATTCATATTTGATATATAAGATTAAACATTTTTATATTAAATATATGAAATATTTCTCAGAATTAGCAGAAGTATTAGAGAGAGTTGAAAAAATTAATGAAAAATCTTTGAAAATTGATGTTTTATCTAGATTTATAAAGTCTTTAGATAAAAATGAATTAAAAGTAACTATTTGGTTAATTTTGGGAAATACTGAAGAAGAATGGGTCGAAAGAAAATTAAATGTATCTATAAGTACAATTATAAGGGTACTAAAAAATTTGGGAGTAAATATTAAGGAATTAAGTTTATTATATAAAAAATCTGGAGATTTAGGAGAAGCTGTTAAAATTATTTATGAAAAGGGAAATATAAAATTAAATAAATGGTTTGCTAAAAAATATACGATAATTGATATATATAATGAATTAAAGAAAATTGAAAATTTGGAAGGAGAAGGATCTAGAGAAAAAAGAATACTACATTTAGAAGGGATATATAAAAACTTATCTCCTTTAGAAGCAAAATTATTAACAAGAATTTTACAAGGAGATATGAGATATGGTGTATTAGAAGGAACAATTGAAGATTGTTTATCTTATATATATGGTATTGATGATGAAAAAATTAAAATTGCACATGCAATAATTGGAGATATTGGTGTTTTAGCAGAATACTTATTTGATAATCCAAAAAATATTGAAGACATTAATATCAGATTATTTCACCCATTTAAACCAATGCTTGCAGAAAAGGCAAATAATTTTCAAGATGTATTTAATAACTTTTCTCCTGCAGCATTTGAATTTAAATTTGATGGAATAAGAGCACAAATACATAAGAAAGGAAATGAAGTAAAAATATTTACTAGGAGATTAAAGGATGTAACAAAATCTTTTCCAGATGTTGTAGAATTAATATTAAATAATATAAAGAATAATGAAATAGTTGTTGAAGGAGAAATTGTTGCATGGAATTATAATAAAAATTTACCATTACCATTTCAGGAGATTTCAAAAAGAATAAAAAGAGAATATGAAATTTCAAAATATATAAAAGAAATACCTGTTAAATTATTTCTATTTGATATAATTTATTTAGATGGAAGATTATTAATAAATGAAGAATATATAAATAGAAGAAAAATATTAGAAGAAATTAGAGGAAATATTGATTTAACTCCAATGATAATTACAAATAAAGAAGATGATGCAAAGAAATTTTTCCAAGAATCTATTAATATGAAAAATGAGGGTCTTGTTGCAAAGAAGTTAGATTCAAAATATATCCCTGGAAAAAGGGATAAATCATGGTTAAAAGTAAAAGGACATTTAGAACCATTAGATTTAGTAATAATTGGAGGAGAATGGGGACATGGAAGAAGAAAAAATTTTATTTCAGATTTATATTTAGCTGCATTAGATAAAGAGACTGGAGAATATTTAATGGTAACAAAGACATTTAAAGGATTATCTGACAATGAATATATTCAATTAACAAAGGAATTATTAAAATATAAAATAAGAGAAGAAGGAAGAATTGTATGGTTTAAACCAAAGATTGTTGTAGAAGTTATATATGATGAAATACAAAAAAGTCCAAAATATAAATCGGGTTTTGCATTAAGATTTGCAAGAGTTAATAGAATAAGATGGGATAAAATTGAAAAAGATATAAGTACAATACAAGAGATAAAGGAATTATATGAAAAACAAAAGAAAGAAGAAATATAAAATAAGTATATCTTATATTTATAAATGAACAATGCTTAATATAGATTAAAATAACATAAAAACATTAAATTTAGTATGGGCCCGGGGGGATTCGAACCCCCGACCTCCCGGTTATCAGCCGGACGCTCTAGCCCCTGAGCCACGGGCCCTAAAATTATGATTATTTATCTTTTATAAAAGTTTTTTTAAATTAAATTTAATGGATTTCATAAGTCAACTATTATTAAAAATTTACCAATTAATAGGAGAACCTACTTTGAAATTTTTATCAAAAATCCCAGATTATGTAACATACTTTATAATTTTTATAATATTTATTACAATAGGATATATGATAGCAAAAGTTATTGTATTCATATTAAGAATTATATTCAATTATATAAAATTAAATGAAATTCAAAAGAAAAATCCTGAATTATTTTATGGAATAAATATATCAAATTTAATTTTAAGCTTAGTAAAGTATTATATATTATTATATTTCCTAATATTAGGAATTGTTGTAGATTTTCCTTCCTATTATTTTCTATTTTATATCTTGAACTTATTCTATACTGCAGTAATAATATTATTTGCTGGTATGGTTATTGGAGATATTATTGCATATTTATTTAATATAAAGAATAATGTTGCAAAAATTGTAAGAGGAACTATATTATATTTATTCCTAATTATTGCATTATCATATTTAGGATTAAATTCAACAGTATTAGTTCAAGCCCTATATTATTTATTATTATCTGCAGCAATATCTTTCGGAATAATGATTGGCGTTATAATAGCATTAGAATATAAAGATGAGATAATAAAAATAATAAAATGAAAACGTGTGAACTATGTGGAAAAAGTACAGATAAATTGTATAAAGTATATATAGAAGGTACAATATTAAATGTATGTAAAGATTGCTTAAAATATGGAAAGCTTGTTGATGAAAATGAAAATATAATAAAAGAAAATAAATTAGAAATAAAAGAAATTGTTGGAGAAGTTATAGATGAAAACTATAATAAAATATTAATAAAATATAGAGAAGAACATAAATTAAGGCAAGAAGACATGGCAAAATTATTAGGGATAAAAGAAAGTTTATATAAATCAATAGAAAACAAAAAGATTATACCAGATATAAATTTAGCTAAGAAAATTGAAAAAATATTAGGAATAAAAATAACTAAAAAAGAAGTATTAACTGAAAAAATAAATAATAAAGATAATAAAAATTATATAACTGTTGGAGATATTTTAGAATTTGAAGAATGAACATATATTATATATTATATATATATTTTGAATCTTTTATATTAAATTCTCTTCCTCTATCTATTGGATCTTCTACATTATTAACAATACCTGTATTGTCTGTTATCGGAATAAATATATATAATGTTGTTTTAGCATCTATTATTTTAGGCATAGGATCGGCCACTGGAAAGGTTGTAACATATACTATCGGTATTTTTTTATCAAAACCTCTAAGAAATAATAAAAATTTATTATTCATAAAAAGAATATCGAATAATAAAAAATTTTATATAGTTTTTTTCTTTCTTAATTTATTACCACTTGTTCCATTTGATGATCTATTATTTTTATCATTTGGAATTGAAAGACTTAATATATTAAAATATTATTTAATAGCAGTTCCAGCAAGAATACTAAAATCTTTTTCAGAATTATATGCTGAAATATTTGTTTTAAAAAAAGTGAGCAATTTCACACACATACCTTTATTTGAATTATCTGTGATATCTGTAATAATGTTCATTATATTCAGTATAATATTTTTTAAATTCGATTGGGAAAAATATTTTAGTAAATGGATATCAAAAGAGAAATAAGAATATTAGGAATTGATGACGGATATTTTGATAGAAATAAAGATAAATATACAATAATTGTTGGAGTCATTATGAGAGGGCCATTACAAATAGATGGAGTATTATCAAATAAAATTGAAATAGATGGATTTGACGTAAATGATAAGATAATTGAAATGATAAAAAGAACAAAGCATTATGATCAGCTAAGAATAATAGCAACAAATGGAATATCTTTTGGTGGATTTAATTTAATAGATTTTGAATATTTATATAATGAATTAAAAATACCCATAATATCTTTTGTAAGGAAAAAACCAAATATAAATAAATTTATAGAAGCAATTAGGCATACAAGAGATTATGAAAAAAGATTAGAAATAGTAAAAAAATATCCAGAGCCAAAGAGTTATAAAACTAAATATGGAACTTTATATTTTCAATATTATGGATTAGAATATAATGATGTAATAAATATAATTAAATTGACGTCTGTACATTCTAGAATTCCTGAACCAATTAGAGTTGCACACCTAATTGCAATGGGAATAACAAAGGGATATTCAAGGGGAAAACCATAAAAATATTTTACATAAAACATTAATATGGACATTAAATCATTATTGAAAAATTGGAGAGTTTTAATTTTTATTATAATTTTTATTGCAGCTTTAGTATTTGATGCATATGCATTAACTAATAATAAAGTAGAAGTTACTTCCAGTACTATTTTGCCAAATGGTACATATATATATTCAATAAATGGTTGTCGAGTAAATTCAATAAATTCTTATTATACATGCATATATAATAATATTAATTCCTCATTTTTACAAATAAGTACAAGTAATGGGAATATTATTTTAGAACCATATCAATATCAATTACTAATAAATGAAACAAATATTACACAATCTTCTTTAATATCTTATGGAATAGATATTGCTGGAGGTTATTTATTAATATTAAATTCTTCAAAACCATTAACTCCTCATGAAGTATCTATTGCTGCACAAGTAATTGAAAATAGATTAAATTCTTTTGGTGTTAAATCAATAAATATATATCCAACATCCGAAGGATATATAATAGTACAACTCCCATACTCTGAAGGAGATTTAATTCCTTATATAATTAAGCAGGGGGAATTTTATGCAAAAATTGGTAATACAACAGTATTTACTGGTTCGGATATAAAACCATTGTTCGGAGGACAATATTCTGGTTTATTAGGATGTTCTCCAGTAGGCAATCAGTATGTATGTACATATTATTTCACATTATTATTATCACAAGAAGCTGCTAATAATTTTGCAAAAGCTACACAAAACTTATCTGTAGTATTACAAGGCGGAGGTGCATATTTAAGTGAACCAATAGTATTCTATTTAGATAATCAAAATGTATCAACATTGTTAATTGCTGCAAATTTAAAAGGTTCAAATACCCAACAAGTTAGTATTCAAGTATCTGGAACTGGAAATACCATGGCACAAGCAGAAAATAATGCAAAGCAACAGGCATATAATTTATATATAATATTAGAAAATGGACAATTACCTTCAAAATTTAATATTGTTCAAGAATCAGTAATTCCACCAATATTTGGATTTTATATATTAAAATCTTTTGAATTAGTACTATTACTAGTATTTATTGGAATATTTATAATACTATATATAGCATATAGAAATATAAAAGTACCAGCTTTACTTACATTAGTATTAATATCAGAATTCTTAATCTCATTTGCAATAGGCATAACACTACGTCAGACATTTGACATTCCAGCATTTATTGGTATCATATTTGGAACCGCAACCGGTATAGATGATCAATTAGTAGCTGTTGAAGAAATATTAAGAGCAAAGAAAGAAAGAAATAATGAAGTAAAGACAGATAATGTTGAAAGACTGGATAAAGCAATCAAAAAGGCTATGTTTATTATATTGTTAGCAATTATATTAGAGAGTTTATCTGTATTACCAGCATTTGTAGCAGGTTTATCATTATATAAGGGATTTGCAATTATGGTAATAATTACTGTTTGGGTAGGATATTTATTAACAAGACCAGCATTTATTAATTTGGCAAAAAATCTACTTTAATTTTTTATAATAATCTCTCATTCTAATAGCATCTTGCTCAATATTTGGAGATTCTGAAATTACAATACCTTTAACCTTATATTCTTTTAATAATTTTAATATATCTTTCCAAGGCATATCGGATTCTTCTAAATTTATATGTGTACCCTTTTTATCTAAAGTTATTCCTGACATATGAATGTGCATATTATCTAAAGCTTCTCTTCCAAGTTCATTTTCCGTTTTATCTAGTATTTCTCTAAAATAATCTATATCATTTCTATTACTTCTATATCTTAAATGAGCAAAATCTACTGCAGGTAAAACATTTTCTATATCTTGAGATAGTTTTATTATTTCATCTATATCACCGAATTTTTTCGGTAATTCCATTGTTTCTGGTCTTATATAAATATCAATACTTTCATCCTTTAATTTATCAATTAATTTCTTTATGTTTTCCTTTACTACATTATATGTATCTTCTTTTGAATTATTCAAATACCAGCCAGGATGGAAAACAACAGAATATCCTCCAGATAAATATAATAATCTTGCAGCATTATATAACATATCTATTGATTTATTTATTTTTGATTCTTCAGTAGAATTTAAATTAATATAATATGGGGCATGACATGTTAATATAAATTCTTTATCCCTTATATATTCATTTATATTATTTGCAACATCTTCTTTTAATTTTACACCATATGTAAATTCTATTTCAAATCCATCCAAATTTAATTCTTCATATGTATATATAATTCCATTTAATGTATCTCTCTTTTTAGAAGATAAAGGAACTCCTGCTGGACCAAAATGTAATTTCTTTGGATGTTTCACCATAATTTTATTATAATATTTTGAAAGTTAAATTTTTTGTTAAAATAAGATAGCTGAAAATTTTATATTTTTCTAAATAATACTAAAAATTCTGTATGAACCAATTCCAGATTTCTTGGTCTAAGAACTTTTCCTTTTTCATATATCCATTTTCTATAAAAATTTTCATACACCCCAATAAGTAAGAATTTATTATTTGAATCTAATAATTTTAATACAGATGTTATATTTGGTAAAAAAGATACTAAATATCCGCCAAACTTTAATGAATTATATGCATGTTCTAATGTATTCCAAGGATCTGGTATATCCAATATTATTAAATCTACATCTTTCTCATCAATTCCTTCATTAATATTTTTTAATTTTAATTCTACATAATCTAATAATTTTAGTTTTTCTAAATTTTTCTTTGCAATATTATAAAAATCCTCTCTAATTTCATATGAATATACTTTTCCATTCGGTCTTACAGAATTTGCTAAATATGATGTTAATATTCCAGAACCTGTCCCTCCTTCTACAATTTTCATTCCTGGATAAATATTTACTGATGAGTATAATAATCCAATATCTTTTTCATGAATAGATTGAGGTCCTCTTCTTAAATATCTAATTAAATCATTAAAATTATCTTCTAATATTAAAAATTCTTCATTTAAATGTGATTTAATTATACTACCAGGTTCTTTATTTAAATCTTCTTTTTTTATTATTCCAAAATGCGTATTAAAATCTTTATCTTTATTTTCTATATAAAATTTTTTACCAGTCTTTCTATGAATTATTATCATAAATTTCATATGTAGAAAATACATATGAAAATATATTGATATTCCTTATAAAATTTTTAATTATAGTTATCTTATAATAGTACCAACAAAAAATCAATATAATAGATATGCTGCATATTATATTCTAGAAATACAAAAATAAAAGATATAGTTCTTAAAAGAATGCTTTAGCAATACAAATAATGTCTTTTATAACATTTTTATCGCAGATATAATTATATCTATTGCTATTGCTAATAATATTAAACCTCCTAATTTATTTAAAATAATTAAATTCTTCTTTCCAATTTTTTCCAATATTAAAGTACTATTATAAATTATTATATAAGAGATTAGAAATGCTAAAGACATTGATAAAAATAGATATATTAAATTGAGATTTTCAGATGTATAAATTAATGTTGTTGTAATAACACCAGGACCTGTAATTAATGGAATAGCTAACGGGGTTGCAATAATATCTTCTAAAGATCCATTATTATCTTTTATATTTACATGAGATGGAATATCTTTTATCAATATTTCAAATGCAATATAAAATAAAAATATTCCTCCGGCGATCCTAAAATCTATTAAATTTATTCCTAAAATTATTAAGAACCAATTACCAAACAAAAATATTATTAGCCATAATATATATGCAATTAGAAATGCTCTATTAATTGCATATCTTTTTTTATCTATATTTAATCCTAAAGAATCAAAAATAGACTCAAATACAAATATATTTGGAATAGTTCCTAATATAATAAACATAATAATAAATACATTAATATATTCTGTTATCATAAATTATGTATACTTTTTGAAAATTTTAAAATAAAAATTTTATATATTTATATCTCATATACTGAAATTTTAAATAGTAGAATTTATAGATTAACCATTATTGTTATGTTATTAAGTAATGAATATATACATGTAGCTTAGATAGTATTATGAAAACAGTTTTATAGAAGGCTTGTATTAAAATAATAAAACCACCATATTCAAATGATATACATTAATATCCCTAACTATTAGTGTTACATAAATCTTCTATAGAAGAAAAAATAGAGAATGTAAAGAATATATTGAAGAAGAAAAATCAAATCCTTATAATCTTGAATTATGTTATAAAAATATTATTATGATATAATATAAAATTATTAAGGTAAATATAAAATATCTAATGGAAGGAGTTGCATATTTATCTAAAAAAGATGTTATAAATACAATAAAAAATTATAATATTAATCAAAACTTAAAAATTTAAAAATATTTTTTAAATTAGTTTATATATGAACTTTGATCGGAAGATCTAATGATAAAGATTTTTCTATTGATAAATTCTATAAATTGAATTTTATAATCAATTATGCTATGGGGGACAAAGACTCACTTAAAACCGGTTTGGAAATAGATATCGTAGATAGATTAAAAGTGCTAGAAAGAATGAAAGAAAAAGGGTATAATCCATATCCATATGAGTTTGATAAGACGAATGATATAAAGGAAATAGTGATTGAACCTGATAAATTTATGGATAAATATGTTAAAATTGCTGGAAGAGTTTATTCAATTAGAAAACATGGTGGAATTGCATTTTATGATATAAAAGAAGAAGGTTATAAAATACAAGTTGTTATTAAAAAAGATATAACAAAAAATTTTGAAGATGCGTACGAATTTATTCAAAGAGGAGATATAATTGGTATATATGGAAAAATAGGAAGAACAAAAGCTGGAGAATTATCGGTATTTGCTGAAGATTGGATTATATTAACAAAAGCGTTAATTTCCTTACCAGATCAATGGTATGGATTTACCGATGTAGAAGAAAGATATAGAAAAAGATATTTGGATTTATTAATGAATGATGAAGTGAGAAGATATTTTGAAATAAGATTTAAAACAATAAGTTATGTAAGAAAATATTTTGAAAATTTAGGATATATAGAAGTACAAACGCCGGTATTGCAACCAATATATGGAGGAGCAAATGCAAAACCATTTATTACATATGTAAATGATTTAAAAGAAAATTGGTATCTGAGGATTGCTACAGAACTATATTTAAAAAGGTATATGGTTGGTGGATTTAATAAGGTATTTGAAATTGGGCCAGATTTTAGAAATGAATCAATAGATGTAACCCATAACCCAGAATTTATAATGTTAGAAGCATATGAAGCATATGCAAATAGAGATAAAATGATGGAGATAGTGGAAAATTTAATATATGGAATTGCAAAGGATGTTATTGGAAAGAATTATATTGAATATAATGGTAAAAAAATATCATTAAAACCACCTTGGAGAAGGTTAACAATGTATGATGCATTAAAGGAATATGCAAATATAGATGTAACAAAATTATCTGATGAAGAAATAATAGAAATAATGAAACAGAATAATATTCAACTAGAATTAAAAGAATATAACAGAGGTTTAGCAATTACTGCATTATTTGAAGAATTGGTTGAAGATAAATTAATTGAACCAACATATATTATAGAACATCCAAAAGAAAGTACACCTTTATGTAAATTAAGTAGAAAAGATCCTTCTTTAGTTGAAAGAGCTGAAGGATATATCTTAGGAGTAGAAGTTGCAAACATATATTCTGAATTAAATGATCCGATATTACAAAATAAATTATTATTAGAACAAGCAAAAATGAGAGAATTAGGTTTTGAAGAAGCACATTTATATGATCAAGACTTTATAGAAGCATTAATGTATGGAATGCCACCTGCAGGAGGAATTGGAATAGGTATAGATAGAGTAATAATGTTATTATTGGGAATAAAAAGTATAAAAGAAATTATACCATTTCCAATGGTTAAGAAAAAAACAGAAAGCGAAGCTGTAAAAATATTGACAGAATATACGATAGAAAATCCGATTGTAAAAGGTTACGAAAAATATTAGGCCCTTCCAATACCAAACTTTTTTAATAATATTTTTATATTATCATTTACCAAAAATATAAAAAATAGACTATACAATGCTATAAATAAATAATAATAAATATTTATTGGAACCAATAGTCCAAATCCAAACAATGAAATTATAGATGCAATTACTAATCCTGCAATTGTAGATATTAAGAAAGATTTACTAGGTTTTGATTTATAAAATCTGTCTTTTTCCCTAAATACATATGGCATTAATAGACCAAAATATGTTATTGCTATAAAGAAGAAAGAATGCAAAAGATGAACATTATTTATTTTAAATATATTTAATGCTATATATAATAATAAGACCATTTCAGAAAATGTAAATACACCCATTATACCTGCATATTCTACTAATTTTAATATATTCCATTTTTCAGGATATTGAGATCCTCTTTCATTATCTACAGATAATGCTATTGTTTGAAAATCTATAATAAAGAAAAATAATAATACATCTGTAGATGATAAAATATATAATGGATTATGATAAAAAATAGTTGTAAATAAAAACACTGATAAAACAAATACTGCAATTTCTATTGTTTTATGTATTTTTGTTAATATCCATGTAACAACTCTTTGATATACAGATCTTCCAATTGTAACTAAATCTACAATACATTGTAAACCTTCTACTGTTAATACAACAGAAGCTGCAGATTTTGCAACATCCGTTGCATTATATACTGCTATACCAACTTCTGCTTGTTTTAATGATGGAGAATCATTTACACCATCTCCAGTCATTCCAACAATTTCTTTTTCCTCTTGTAAATTTTTTACAATATAATATTTATCTTCTGGATATATTTCTGCGAATATTTCAGATTCATTTATTAATTTCCTTGCTTTATCCGGATCACTTTTTAATAATTCTCTTAATTCATTTCCAGATACTGCTTTATTATAATCTAATCCAATTTCTTTTCCAATTTCTTTTGCAATTGGTAATAAATCTCCAGTTAACATTTTTACTTTTATTCCAAGATCTTTTAACTTTTTAATTAATTCTGGAGTATCTTTTCTTGGAACATCATATAATGCAACAAGACCAACAGGTTCCCATTTACTATTATTATTTATTGCAACTGCCAAGGTTCTATAACCCCTCAATGCAAAATCTTCAACTATTTTTGATACTTCTTCTGGTATATTCATTTTGCATAAGTCATTAAATATAATATTTACAGCACCTTTTGATACATAAAATACTTTATCTTTATATAATACTTTTGCTTCTGTTCTTCTAGTAGAAGGATCAAATGGTTTAAATTCTAATATCCTATAATCATTTTTATTTATATTAATTTCTTTGGCTTTATTAATAAATGCCATATCTATTGGATCATTATTTGATTCTTGTGATGCTAATGTTCCATATAATATTACATCTTCTTTTTTATAATTACCCAATTCCTTTATATCAGTTATAGATAATTTATTATATGTCAAAGTACCTGTTTTATCAGAACATAATGTTGTCATTGTTGCAACATCTTCTATTGCAGATAATCTTGTAATTAATGCTCCCTTTTTTGATAGTTCCATAGAACCAACTGCCAATGTAACTGTTATCATTGCTGGTAATGCTACTGGAATTGCAAAAAGTAACAAAGATATAATTAAAGGCAATACTGTAGAAAGTATAAATTCTAAATTATGAACATATAAAAATGAAAATAGTAATGTTAATCCACCAAATATTAATACAATTATTAATAATGCAAAAATAACTTTATTTATTATTTCCTCAATATGTAATTTTGGTCTTGCTGTAGATACTAATTCTACTGTTTTACCAAAATATGTATTTTTTCCAGTTTTATATACAATACAATTTGCTTCTCCTCTTCTTATAATTGATCCTGAATATACAATCTGTCCTTTTTTCTTTTCAACTGCTAAAGATTCTCCCGTTAATATTGATTGATCTACATCTAATATATCATCACTAACAACTATACAATCTGCAGGGGATATATCCCCAGCTCTTAATCTTATTATATCTCCAGGAACTAAATATTTTGATTCAATTAATTTCCATTGTCCTTCTCTTAATACCCTTGCTTGTATTTGTAATTTTTCTTTTAATAATTCCAATGCTTTATTTGCTTTTTCTTCATGTATAAAAGATATTAATATATTAATAAATAATAAAGATAAGACTAAAGATGCATCTATATATCTTCCAAATATTAAATATAAGATTATAATAATTTCTAACATTATTGAAGAAAATGAAATAAATTTTTTCAAAAATTTAATCAAATTACTTTCTTTTTTTTCTTCAATTAAATTATATCCATATTCTTTTAACCTTCTATCAACTTCCTCTTTTGTTAAACCATAATTCAAATCCGAATTTAATTCTTGGAGAACCTTTGATAAATCTACATTATCATTCATACTATAAAAACCTCTTTATTATTTAAAAGGATAATAACAAAAAATCTTCATTTCTATCTATTATCCCCACTTCCTTGTAAGGTTTCCCTTTCTTTTCTACTCCTATTTTTTCAAATTATATTCTGCAACTTCTTCTAAAGAAATGTTAAAGTTTCTTATAGTCTCTGAAGGATACCATAAAATATCCACAAGTTCAGATATAATTTCTTCCCTCGGTTTAAATATTATCCCTAACAATTTTCTTTATTTTATTTAATAATCTTCAACTTCTCCAGCCAATGCTAATGCAGTATAATAAAATCCTCCATCCAATTTATCTGGATACATTGCAGTTTCTTTTGCTCTTTCTTAATATTCATTAAATTCCATTAATTATATTTTTAGAAAATTTATATAAACGCCGCGGGTGGGATTTGAACCCACGCCCCCTTTCGGGGATATGGTCTCAAGCCATACCCCTTGGACCACTCGGGCACCGCGGCATATAAATAATTTTGATCTTTATACAATTTTAAAATATTTAGGTTTTAAATATTCTAATAAATCATGAACTAAATTTGATAGATCAAAATTATTTGAAGAAATATGTATAAAACAATAATCAATTCTCTCCCAATAATTTAATGCAATAGTAAATTTATTTGTATCAAATAAAAATGATGAAAATTTTTCCTTGTCAGATATTATTATCTTTTTATTATTTATTACTAATTTATATTTATCAATCAAATAATCAAAAAATTTATATATATCTTGTTCAGAAAATAAAAAATTATTTCCTATTCCATTAAGAATTAGCTTTACTTCCATATAATATTCTCTCTCTTATTATATTATCTATATCTTCTTCTGCTCCACCAACTTCTACAGATTTTATTACCTTTAATATTGCAGGATTTTTTAATGCTAATCCAACTGCTAAACATGAACCAGTTTCTAATTTTGTTAATGCTTCAAAATATTCTCTAGATAAGTATGGACATGTTTTTCTTATGAATTCCAAATCTTTTGGATTAATTATTTTTAATAGAATAAATGTATTTAATTGAGATGTAATATCTTCAATAATATTAGAAGGTACTTGAGATACCAAAATTAATCCTAAACCAAATTTTCTTCCCTCTCTTGCAATTAAAGATATTCTTGAAGAAACTTCACTATTTTTTGATGCAAATCTATGTGCTTCTTCAATTACAATTCCCAAAATATCTGTTTTATTATTAAATTTCCAAGATTTATATTTTTCATAAACAATTTCTAATAATATATCTATTAATATTCTCTGTTCTTCTATTGATAATGGATATAAATCAAATATAATTACCCTTGGAATAAATTTGTTAGATTCTTCTAAATATACTTCCCCATTTTCTTCTTTAATTATATTATAATCTGAAATACTAAAGTTTCTGATATCTTCTAACAATTTATTAAATAAGTCATCCACATTTTCACCAATATCATCTACATTTTTAGGAAATAACATCCAATCCTTTATCCTTAATAATCTTGATTGTAATGACCTTATTACATCTTCTCTATTTTTATATTTTTCAAATACCTGAGGAGGATCTCTTTTATTTACCATTTCTAATAATTTATCCATAAATTTCGGTGCTTTTCCTTCTTCCAATGATAAAATTCTATATAATAAAGAATATACATGAGGAGCCTGCTTTCCAGATATTCCTAAGAAACTTTCCATATAATCTTTTATATATTTTAATGGTAATTTTGCATTGTATACTATTACATTTTTCTTATTTCTTTCACTTATTAATTTTTCAATAAATACTTTTTCCCTTTTACTAAATGTTATTATTATAGAATTTTCAAATGATAATATATAATCTCTATGAATATCAAATAACAATATTGGTATATTTTTCTTTGATAATTCATTTACTATATGAGCAACTGTTGTACTTTTTCCAGAACCTGTTATTCCAAATATACCAGTATGTCTTATAATTAAATTCTTTATATTTAAATCTACAATAAATTCTTTATTTTGTAAATTTATTTTTCCTAAAGGTATTGATAACTCCTTTTCTTCAAATGAATATATTTTACTTACTTCCTCCTCTTCTGGTAAAAATACTTCATCCCCAGGAACTGGTGGTGTTTTTGGTTTTTCTTGTAATATTTTTCCATTTTTTATTACTCCAATAAATATAGCTTTTCCAATTATTAAATACTGTAATTTTTTCATTTGTCCATATAATAATTCTATTGCCTCATAATCAAACAATCTTTCCTCTTCAATAGCTTCTGATTTTAAATCTTCAATTATTCCAAAATAAAAGAAATCACCAATTTTTACTTTAACTATACTCCCAATACCTACTGAATACCTTTCCTTTGGATCAACAACAAAATAAAAATATTCAGATGTTGCTTCTTTTATAACATAACCAACTTTCATAGATGTATATTTATAATATACTTTTAAACATTTTTTATCTAAATATTTTAATGCCTGGTGCACTTAAAGTAATAATACCTGAAGGAAGTACATTAAGAGATGTTATACGTATTGCAGGAATAGAATTAAATGGACATAAACCAATAATTGTAGAATTAAGAAAGATACCTGGTGTAAATTGGAGATTTGCCAATGCTATATGTAATGTATTAAAAATAAATAAATGGCAAGCTTTAGGGTCTTTAACAGATGAAGAATTAGAAAAATTAGAAGATTGCCTAAAAAGACCACAAAATTATGGTATACCATCATGGATGTTAAATAGAAGAAAGGATCCTAGAGATGGTCAGGATAAACATTTGGTAGGGCCTGATTGGGAAATTCAGATAAAGATGGATATAAAAAGAGAAATTGAACTAAAAACATGGAAGGGAAATAGACATATGTATAAATTACCTGTTAGAGGACAAAAAACAAGATCTCATCATAGAAAAGGTTCTACTATTGGTGTAATAAAAAGTAAAGAATTAAGGGCACAACAAAAATCTGAAAACAAAGAGTAAAATGTGGAGAAATAGAAAAACCTGGGAAAGTCCAGGACATCCATGGCAAAAGGATAGAATAGAAGAAGAAAGGCAATTATTAAAACAATATGGATTAAAAAATAAAAAAGAAATATGGAAGGCTGCTACAATTGCTAGAAAAATAAGATTTTATGTTAGATATTTAAATGCCAAAAAAGCTGCTGGAGTAGATGTATCAAAAGAAGAAGAAAAATTAAAGAATAGATTAGTTAAATTTGGATTATTAAATAAAAATTCTGATATAAGTGAAGCTTTAAATATAACAGTAAGAGAAATATTGGAAAGAAGATTACAAACAATTGTATTTAGAAAGGGTTTAGCAAAAACAATAAAACAAGCAAGACAATTAATTGTACATAGACATATTGTTATAGACGATAAAGTGATAGCTTCTCCAGGTTATTTAGTTAAAGTTGATGAAGAAGATAAAATAGGTTATAATCCTTATTCAAATATAAATAAAGAAAAACTATTAGGTCAAAATATAAATAAGGAAGAAAATAAAGAATCAACTGTACAGGAAGTTAATCAACCTTCTCAATAGTTCTTTTTTATTTCTTCAATAAGCTTGTATATTATAATAACCTATTAATAATAGTAGAAAAATTTATTAATAAATACTTAAAATTTCAAAGTTGCACATATATGAATTTTCATTATCAAAATTTTATGGTAGAATATTGTAAATTACCATATGAAAATGAAAAATATGAGATCCTTATTAAAAAAGAAGAAGAAACAAATGAAAAATATGGTTATGATCCATGGAAAAGGCCAATAAATGAATTATTAGATTTCTCAATTATTAATTTAGATAAACCAAAGGGACCCACATCTCACCAAGTCTCAGGATGGATAAAGAATATTTTAAATAAAAAAGCAGGACATGCAGGTACATTAGATCCAAAAGTAACTGGAGTATTACCAATAGGAATTGGAAGAGGAACAAAAGTATTAAAATTATTGTTAACTGCTGGAAAAGAATATGTAGCATGGATGCATATACATAGCGATGTTGATGAAAATAAAGTATATGAAGTATTAAACAAATTTCAAGGAAAGATTGTTCAAAAACCTCCATTAAAATCTGCAGTAAAAAAAGTTCCTAGAGAAAAAAATGTTTATTGTATAAAAGTATTAGAAGTTGATGGTAGGGATTGGTTATTACAAATTGCAACAGAGGCTGGAGTATATATAAGAAAATTAATAGATGATATAGGAAAGACTTTGGGAACAAAAGCTCACATGCAACAATTAAGGAGAATTAGGGTTGGAGAATTAAGAGAAGATTCTGAAAAATATCCTTTGGCTACCTTACAAGATATAGTTGATTCTATATGGTTTTGGAGAAATGAAAATAATGAAGAATATATAAGAAGAGTTTTCTTACCACCAGAGGTTGCAGCAGAACATACAAAGAAAATTTGGATATTAGATACTGCAGTAGATGCAATTGCACATGGAGCAAACTTAACAGTAAAGGGAATATCAAAACTATATTCAAATATAAAAGAAGGTGATCTAGTAACAATATTTACATTAAAAGGAGAAATAGTTGCATATGGAACTGCATTAATGGATTCTGAAAAAATTTTAAATTCAGAAAAAGGTATCGCAGTTGATATTGATAGGGTTATTATGAAAAGAGGTTTATATCCAAGAGTATGGAAAAAATCTAGTACAAAATGAAGTTAATATTGGGAATTGATGAAGCCGGAAGAGGACCTGTAATTGGACCAATGGTAATTGCCGGCTATTGTATTGAAGAAGAAAAAATAGAGTTATTAAAATCTTTAGGTGTTAAAGATTCTAAAAAATTAACAAGAGAACAAAGAGAAAAAATATATAATGAAATAATAAAGCTAACAGATAAATATAAATATATAATGATTGATCCAAAAACAATAGATTATTATGTATATAAAAATAAATTAAATTATTTAGAATTTGAAAACATGATAAAGATAATTAAAGAAATAAAACCAGATAAAGTAATAATTGATTCTCCAATAGTTAATACAAAAAAAGTAGTTGAATATATAAAAAATAATTTAAAAATAGATATTGAAATAATTGTAGAAAATAAGGCAGACAAAAATTATCCAGTAGTATCTGCAGCTTCCATTATTGCAAAGGTTATAAGAGATAGAGAAATTGATAAAATTAAGGAAAAAACAAATATAGATTTTGGATCTGGATATCCATCTGATGAAAGAACGATTAAGGCAATAAAAGAAAATTATGAAATATTAAAAGATTATATTAGAAAATCTTGGATGACAATTAAAAAAATAAAAAGAGAAAATCAAAAAAGTATACTTAGCTTTTTTAATCATTCTTCTTCAAATTCCTGAACATTAATCTTTTTATATTCGGGATATTTCTCAACTTCTTGCATAGCTTTATTTATTTCTTCAATCATTTCCTGAGGTATATTATCTATTTTTACATTATTAATTCCTATTCTAATATATTTATTCCATTCAATTTTTATTCCATTTTCATCTATTTGCATTGGATGTCTTAATAGACTATGTTTTGTATCCCTCATCTTCCATACAATAATTGATCTATATAGTTTTCCATCTATCTCGTCTAGATCCATTTTTACAATCCCATCTACTGCATGTTCAACTCCAGGTCCACCAAATCCCCTCTCACCAACAGAAATCTGTGAAACAAATATTGCAGTACATCCTAAACCTGCAATTAATCTTTTTAATGACATTACTATAGATCTTGCCATTGCTGGTTTTGTTAAATATAATGTAGAAATAGAATCTATAACAACCCTTTTAGCATTTGTATCTTTTATTGCTTGTCTTACTACATCTAATAGTTCATGTATATTATCTAAATCTCTTACTAAATATCTTTCCCTTTGGGCTGCAGTACCAGTTCCACCAGTAAATGCATCTATAATTCCTATTTTTCCTTCTTCCTCATATTTTGATATATCCCATCCAAAATTCTTAAAACTCCTTCTAACACTTACTGGATGTTCTTCCAATGCAACAAATACCCCATTTTCATTATTCTTTAATCCATTATATAAAAATTGTTTACCTAAAATAGATTTTCCTGTACCAGGTCCTCCACTTAATAATACTACATTTCTTTCAGGTATTCCTCCATATAATATCTCATCAAATCCCGGTA
The DNA here is from genome assembly GCA_028275885.1 of Candidatus Nanopusillus sp. Taxonomy (GTDB): domain Archaea; phylum Nanobdellota; class Nanobdellia; order Nanobdellales; family Nanobdellaceae; genus Nanobdella. The sequence goes on along the minus strand of JAPWTW010000001.1, from coordinate 54,429 downwards.
CATATGTTCTAACCTTATATATCATTACAATAATTTAGAATAAATGTTTAAACATTTATAAATAATAACATTGTTATATTTTAATGGCAAAGTATTTAATATTATTAACAAAAGAAGATAAAAATACAGTAGAAATGGTCTTGGAATTTTCAAAAGTATTAAAAATGAGTGGAGCAGAAGATATAAAAATTTGTTTTACTTTAGAAGGAAATCATATCTAAACATTTAGGAGATATAAAAAATTTAAATATAAATATTTATGCATGTGAAAAATGCATGGTAAAATTTAACATACCAGAAGAAAAATTAATATATAAAGATAAAATATTTTCATATGAAGAAATGAATAAATTAGTAGATCAGGGATATGCAATAATTACCTTTTAATTTCTATTATTTTTCCTTCAACATTATCTTTAAATAGATCATCATGGGTACATAATATTACTTGATAATTATCCAAACTTGATATTAATTGAGCTAAAGATAATCTTATATTTTCATCTAAAGATTCTGTAGGTTCATCTAACAATAATATATTAATATTTAGATTTAATATAGAAGCAATTGCAAGTCTTAATGCTAAGTCTAATATCTTTATTTGTCCCCCACTCAATCCAGCTTCATCAATATATTTTTTAATACTTTTTCCATCAATATTTTTAACTACATAAATATAAAATAGCTTTTCGTCTTTTACTTTACTTTCTTTTATATCTATTCCGACATCTATAATATCTTGATATCTATACAACTTTTTAAAATAGAATTTAAATGCATTTTCTAAGTTTTTTGATAGTTTTTCTCTATTAATTTCTATATATTTTAATAGAACATTGTATAAGGATCTCAAATTATTTATATTTTTGCTTATGTTCTTTAATTTTTCATTTATACTATTATATACATTTAATTTTTCTTTATAATTTTTTATTAATTCTGGTTTTAAATTTTCATATTTCTTTATTTCTTTATCAAGTTCATTCAATTTATTTTCAAACTCATTTAAAGAATTTAAATTATTTCTCTTATATATATCTTTTATTTTTTCCAAATTCTTTTTCATATTGTCTATCTTCATCAAAAAATATCTGATATTATTTATCTCATTTTTTATGCTTTGATATTCTTTTCTCAAATTTTCTATTACTTTGTCTAATTCATTTTTCTTTATATAATTCATTGTATCTTTTATTATCTTGTATTCATTTATTTGATTTATTTTGTAATTTATTTCATTAATTTCTTTTTCAATCCTTGCTTTTTCATTTTCAATATCTGATAAATTTATTTTATCCTTAATTTTTCCTTGAATGTATAAAAAGTACTTATATTTATTTTCTATTTCCTGATATAATTTATCTAAATTATTTTTTTCATTTTTAAATTTAATTAAATTCTCTTTATTCTTATCCAAACTTTCTTTATATTGATCTAGTAATTTTTTGTGTAAATCCTCATCCAAAGCTCTTTTACATACTGGACATTCAGATATTTCTCTATTTAATATATTTAAATATTCTTCTTCCTCTTTTATTTTATTTTCTAGAATTATAATATTATTTTCCAATTCTTTCTTTTTATTTTCTATATTTTTTATTTCACTTTCTATATTCTTATATTCTATATATTTTTCTATATTTGAATAAATTTCCTTTAATTCTTTTAATTTATATTCTAATTCTTTTTCATCAACATTTTCCAAATATTCTAATTCCTTTTTTCTACTTTCCAAATATTCTAAAGAACTATTCAATAAATCTTTTGAATAATTTTCATATTTAATATTTTTTCTTTCAGATTCAAGATTTAATATATTATCATATAATTCCTTTTCTTTTTCTTCATATTCTTTTAACTTTTGATTCAAATAATTTTCCTGAGTTAATAAATTATAATCTATACTATTTTCCAATGTTTTTAGCTCTAAATAATCTTTATATATATTGTCTCTTATTTTCTTTAATTCCAAATACTTATTTACTTCTTCTAATAATTTTTCAACATCTCTATCGCCAAAAATATTTTTATATAATTCTATATCTTTTAATAATAAATTTCTTTCTTTTTCTTCATATTCCTTTTCCTTTTCTAAATCCTTTATTAATCCTTCAATTATTTTTAATATTAAAGAATAATATTCTATATCGAATATTTTTTCTAATAATTTTGTTAATTCAATTTTTCCAGATAAATTTATATATCTTCCTAAATCTCCCTGTTTTATATACAATACATCTGTAAATTTCTCAATCCTATTTATATTTAATATTTCCTTTATTTTTTTATTAACAATGTCTGGTCCAGAAGCTATAACCCTATTTCCTTCATATAATATTGCTTTAGATTCGCCATTATTATTTGAAGATCTTATTATCTTATATAAAGTATTTCCATCAGATATCTCCAATTCTACATTCAAATTGTATGAACCAATTCTTATTAAAGATGATATATTTGATATATTTATACTAGATAAAGAATCTTTTCCAAATAAACCAAATAATATTGCATGAAATATTGATGTTTTTCCAACCCCATTCTCTCCTATTATTATATTTTTTTCATCAAAATTAATCTCTAAATTTTTATGTATCTTAAAATTCTCTAATTTTATTCTATTAATCCTCATTTTATTAATTGTTTAAATAATGTTTCTCTTATTCTATCTAAATCTGAATTTCTACCAGAATACATTTCCTCAAATAATTCTTTTATATAATTAAACATTTTTATTACCTCTTGTTTATCATTTACAAAAAGAGAATTATCCATTATATTATCTATTGTAATTACCTTATTATCTAACTTTATTTCTTCATCCAAAGAATAAGAATCATCTAAGATTAAATATCCAGATTCTATTAAATTTTCCAATAGATTTTTTATATTAATATAATAATCTTTTTTATATCTAACCCTAATTTTTATAATTGTTTCCTTAGATTTACTATAAATATCACTCTTTAATTTATTTAATTCATCATCATTATTTATTACATCTTCATAAATATATATTGGCCTAATATTTAATTCTTTGAATTCTATATTATCATCTTTTACATAAAAAAATCCTTTCTTTATATTTTCTTCATCTTTTGATATTTCAGTCCTTTCAGTAGAACCTGGTAAAGCAAGGATTATATTGTTATATTTTTCTAGATGTTTTTTATGAAAATGCCCAAATGCATAATAATCAGCTTTAGGAAGGTCTTCTAAAGATAAAATCCTTGGTTCTTTGCTATAACTTCCCAAAATATTCTCTGGAAATATATTTACTGCACCATGAAACATAAAGATAGTATAACCATTATTTTCAAATTTTGAGTTCAATAGATTCTTTTTATAATATATCCTTAATTGCTCATATGATAAATTTGAAGGTTCTGATATTCCATAAATGTATACATCTTTATATATAAATGGTTCTTTTATATTTGCTTCATATATTAAATTTAATTTTTTTAATATTTCTAAAACGTTCTGTCTCTGCCCTTTTGTATCATGATTTCCCTTAATAAATATTAATGGTATTTTATGATCTTTTAGTTTAAATAATATATCCAATATTTCCAGAAGATATTTTGAATCTATCCTAAAATAATCATCAAAAAAATCCCCAGAATGAATTATAAAGTCCACCTTTTCTCTAATTGCAAAATCTATAATTTGTTTAAATGAATTTAAAAAATCATATTTTCTAATCTCACTATATTCTACTGGAATTTGACATCCCAGATGAGTATCAGAGACATGGACGAATTTCATTAAATATTATTATATAAAAATTTTTTATTTATATTTTCTAAATATTCCCTCAAATAGTTTAAAACTATTTCTTTATCCTTTTTATAATGATCAAAACTTATTTTTAATAAAAAAGAATCCTCTGTATAATGTAATTTAATAATTTTGTTTAATGTTAATTCATCTTTATTGATCCTTAAATAAATATTGTAATTTTCATCAAAGTTACAGTTATTTTTTATATCTTCAAACTTTAATCCTAAAAAAATTAGATTTCTAAAAAACATATCTATGCTATTTTTATTATTAATTTTTATTTCATATACTTCAATTACATTACTTATTAACCCTTTATCTTTATAATTATTTATTTCTATTTTCTTTCTATCAATATCTTTTAATAATAAATTAATTACATTTAATATTCTATTCTTATCATCCCATTCATGTATATTTACCCTTAATAGTACAAAAGAAATTTTCATGTATATAAATACACAGAAAAGTTTATATTTATAAAAAATTTTATATTTAAAATGGTAAAAAGAACTCAAGGCTTACCTATAAATACTATAATTTTAGCAATTATTGCAATTGTTGTATTAGTATTTCTTATATTAATATTTACTGGTGGAATTGGAAAATTTGTTTCACAAACTAATCAAATAACTCCATCATCTAATCAAACAATTAACGCACAATGTTCACAATATGCAGCAGCAATAGCAAATCAAATAGGAACTTCTACTAATCCATCCGTTCAACTGCAAATGTTAGCAAATTCCCAATATGTATCTTCAAACTGTAGCATTTATTTCCAATATTCATTTAGTTTATATAATGGTTCTGAAGTTATATGTGGACTTGGTCAAAATCAATGTATAGATCTATCTGGCTCTAACTGTTCTTCTTGCCAACCTGGAAGTTGTATACCTGGTTGTCAACTCAAATAAAAATTTATTTTTTACTACTAAATATTGTTTATGATAGATAAAAATTATGTTTCATCAATTTTAGGTATATCAAAAACAAAATTACAAGAATTAATAAATGAAAAGATAAAGCAATATAAAAATTTAATTGATGAAGAGACAGCTATTTTATTAATATTAAAAGAAAAAGGATTAAAATTAGAAGATTTGTATAATATAAAAGTAAAGAATTTATATCCCGGATTAAAGATAAAAGAAATAAAATTAAAGATAAATAAAATATTAATAAAAAAAGATAATTTAATAATTCTAGAAGTAGGAGATGAAACAGGGCTAATTAAGTTAATAATTAAAGATTATAAATGGAAAAGAAAAGAGAACTTATTAAAAGAAAATAATAATATAAAAGTAAAAAATGGTATTGTACTAAATAACTTTGTTCTATCGATATTCATAAACAATATAGACTTAGTAGAAAAAATAGATGAAAACATAAATTTAAATCAAAATTATATATCATATAGGTATATAAGATTACTAAAAGAAAAAGAGAATAATTATATAGTATTGACAGACAACTTTAATATATTATATTTGGAAAAAAATATTCAATTAGAATATAATAAAACATATTCAATAAAATTTTATAATAAAAAACCAATAGAAATTATTGAACTAAAATCCCACTAAACTCATTAATTTATCAGGATTATTGTAATACATACTCATAATTTCTGCAATCTTTCTATAATTTCTTATGTTATTTTCTAACATATATTCTAGTACTCTTATTTTAAATTTAAAGTTCATTTCTATATCATTTTTATCCCAGTTTCTGATTTCAGCAATTTTATTTAATACATAACTTTCACCTGGTATATAAGAATCATCTCTTGGATTCCATTTAAATGAAATTATCCTATCAACATCTTTCTTTTCTTTATTAAATCTAAGTATTTCATATATTTTATCTACTCTTCTTACATATTTTCCTTGGTATTTCAATCTTTTGAGGAATACAACCCCGTCCAATACTTCCAATAAAGATGGAGGTAAATTTATTGGTGGTGATAGTAATCTATCCATTAATGCTTCAAAACTTTCTGCATGTATGGTACCTAAACCAGCATGACCTGTTGCCATTGCTTGGAATAGTATATAAGCTTCTTCACCTCTTACTTCACCTACAATTATATAATCTGGTCTTTGCCTCAAAGCTGCTTTTAATAGATCAAACATAGTAACTTCACCATATCTATTTGGACCATATCCAGGTCTTGCAACTTGTGATAACCAGTTTGGATGTGGTAACTTTAACTCCGCAGTATCTTCTATTGAAACTATCTTTTTCTCAGGTTTAATAAATAAAGATATTGCATTCAAGAATGATGTTTTACCTGTAGCTGTTCCACCAGATATTAATAATGATCTTCCTTCTTCTATTAATGTCCATAAATATGCTAACATATTAAAATCTGAAGTTCCATATAATAATAGATCAATTGGAGTGAATGGATCTTCTGTAAATTTTCTAATTGTAAATGAAGAACCCCTTCTAGAAATATCTTTCCCAAAGGTTATCTGAATTCTTGATCCATCAGGTAAAGCTGCATCTAATAATGGATTTGCAACAGATACAATCCTCCCAGCCCTTACAGATAATTTTATTACAAAATTATCTAATTCCTCATCAGAATTAAATTGTAAATTTGTTTTTATCTCACCTATTAGTGGATTCCTATGGAATATAAATATTGGATAATTTATACCAGTACAGGATATATCTTCAATTAATGGATCTCTCATTAATGGATCTATTATTCCATAACCAATTGTATCCCTTATTATATAATATAATATATATGGCAATTTATTTTTATCTATTAGATATCCTTTTTCTTTTATTATATTTAAAGATTGTTTTATTATATAGTTTTTCATATATTCTTCATTTTTTTCTATTCTCAAAGGAAGTTCTGATGTTCTAGCTAAATCATCAATTATTTCATTTATAATTTTCTTATCATTCTCATTTATACTTGGTTCTATTACATGATATATAAGTTCTCCATATTCATTATCCCATGATATATCAGCATACGCAAATATATATTCTCTACCAAGAATATTCATTTTAGTTAATGGATATCTAAACTGATTTACATTTTCATTTTTTCCATATAATTCTACAAAAAATCTAAGTTTGTCTTTTTCAGTAATTTTTATATTTTGTGAAGGTATATTAATTAAAGTTATATTATAAACTTTTTTACTTCTTTTTCTTTCTTTGTATCTATTACTAGTTAATGGTATATAAATTGGTTGATATTCTTTATGTATACTTTCTATAATATTTATTTTTTCTTTTTTTTCATTTAATTTTTTCTTTATTTCATTTTTTTTTCTTATTACATCTATAACATCATCAATAAAATCATAAATATTGTTCATATATTAAATGAAAATTTGGAAAAATATAAATTTAACTTATATATAAAATGGAATTTAAAGAATAATTTTTATATTGTAAGAAGAAAGAGTTCAAACCCTGACCATAAATAGGATGGAAATAAGAATTATTATTTAAATTTATAGATAAAAAATTTCCATTATAAGATATATATACTATGTTATTAATTGCACTTATTGAAAATTTATAATTCTGTGAAGGTCGACAAAAAAGATTCACATTATATAAATAAGAATAATATATACAAAACTCAACATTTGATTCTATATAATTTAAAACTATTTTATTATAATTTGATGAAGTTGTTATATGATTAAAATATAAAATCATTGTTTGAGAAATAAAAAATAATATTAAAGTTATTAATGCAATCTCTAACGCATTTACTGGCATTATACAATAGAAGCTTGTACATAATAGTACACTAATTGCTTACAAACAGTAGAATTTGGATTACTAATTACATTTAATCCTTTATATTGCAAATTTATATTAATAGAATTGACATTTATAGTAACTGATGTCTGACCAGTTGGTTCTATTATTATCCATTCACATTGCCCATTTTGAGGATTATACATTGGTCTACATGATATTTGATATTGTATAATTCCACTTAATTGAGATGCTGAAAGTAAACATTTTGGATAATATGATACACCAGCTATACCTGTATTATATTGAGGAATAAATGATACAATATTATTCTGAACATTTATATTAAAATCAAAATATTGGGTTATAACATCATTAGCATTTGCTAAAGGCAATACTAGAGTATTATTATTTATATCTTGTATTATTATATTAGAAGAATTTACTTTAGCTATAAGATTTGGAATTCCACATAATTGGATAGAATTATAACCAGATGAAGGTATTGAAATGGTATTATTTACATTACATGGAATATATATATTGTAATTTATTGGAACTATAGAAATAGATGGATTATAATAAATTACAGGTGTCTGGAATGAATATTGAATCAAATTATTATATATACTTAAAGATCCTTTCGGTAAATTTAATGTAACTGTCTGAGTTCCTTTACTTTGAACAACAAATTGTATTGCTTCTGCTAGGGAATTTAATTGATTTTGAATATTATTTACTGTAGATCTAATCTGAGATTTTTGTATTAGTGGTATACCCCATTCATATATCCCTATTGACAGACCAACTACGATAATCCCCAACAACAAATAACTAATGAGCTGAGATTGTAACTTCATTTTATAAAGATGTTAAAAAAATTTATTAGTTTTTATGTCCTTTTATTATAACTTTGTATTGATGAACCTATATAACTTGGACTTTGATTACTTTTTATACTTTCTATCTGTTTCTTAAGGTTATCTAATAATTCCGCTACTTTTAGATTTGCTTTTTCTAAGTTTTCTATTCTCTTTAATAATTCAATATTATTTTCATTTGTTTCTTTTTGTTTTGATCTTAATAAAGCAGCTTCTTTAAATATATCGAACAAATTCTTTATTTCTTTGTATAAATTATTTGTAACAACTACTAATTCTGATATTTTTGCTTGTAAATCTATGTTACTTTTTATTAATGAATTTACAATTTCTTTATAAAATGAGGTATCTACATTTGATTGAGCATAATACAATTGAGTTTGAGCTTCTTTTTTGGCTATTGAGTTTGTTTCAGGGGGCATTGAAATCTGCTTTTTTATTTCTTCAATATTATTTTTTAATTCATTTTTTAATGTAGCTAAATCATCCTTCAAATTTTCTATCTCTTCAATCAATTTTTCAACTGGATCTGTTGGTATAAGTTCATACTCTGAGGATGGCATAAAAAAATAAAAAATTTTGATATTTATAAATCTTTAAAAACTATTCTTCAGTCTCTCCTTCTTCTTCTGATTTACTTGATGATTTTCCTTCTTCCGTTGATTTTCCTACTGCAGCAATAACATCATCTATTTTCAATATCATTATAGCAGCTTCTACTGCGGACTTTATAGCTTGTATAGTTATATTTGCTGGCTCAATTACATTTTTTTCCCACATATCTCCAATCTTACCTTCAATTGCATCTATTCCAGCCCATTTTTTACCTTGTTCATGCAATGCTCTTAATTGTGTCATTGCTTCTATAGTATCCATACCAGCATTTTCTGCCAATGCTGCCGGTATTGCTTCCAATGCATCTGCAAATGCAAGCATTGCCATTTGTACTTTTGATGACTCCTTTTTAGCCTCTTTTCTTATTCCTTCAGCTAATTCCATTTCCAATGCACCACCTCCAGCAATTACCTTTCCATATTTAATTACTGTTGCAACATCCCTAATTGCATCATTTATAGATCTTTCAACTTCATCTGCAACATGCTCAGATCCTGCCCTTATTAATATTGTAACAGCTTTTGGATTCTTGCATCCTGTTATAAATATCATATTTTCATCTGCAACTTTTCTTTCTTCAACCAATTCTGCATATCCTAAATCATTTTCTGATAATTCATCAATAGAATTTACAATTTTTCCACCAGTTGCTTTTGCTATTTTTTCCATATCTGATTTCTTAACTCTTCTTACTGCTAATATTCCATATTTTGCCAAATAATATGCTGCTAAATCGTCAACACCCTTCTGTACAAATACAACATTTGCTCCTACTTCCTTTATTTTCTCTACCATTTTCTTTAGCATTTCCCTTTCTTTATTTAAAAACTGTTCTAGTTGCTCTGGAGAAGATATATTTATCCTAGCATCTGTTTCTGTTTCTTTAATTTCAATAGCATCACCTATTAATGCTATCTTTGCATTTGAAACAACTTTTGGCATTTCTCCATGTATTCTTTCTTTATCTATTACTATTCCATCAATCAATGATGTTTCTTCTACACCACCACCAATTTTCTTTTCAATCTTTAATGAATCTAAATCTACAATTATTTTCTTTTCTTTACTTGATAATTCTACAACATCTGTTACTTTTCTAACAGCATCAACAATTATTTTTGCTAATTTATCTGAATATATTGATGCTAATTTTGATGATAAAGCAGATTTTGCAACTTTAATTAATATTTCTTCATCATTCATTGATGCCTTTTGAGCTAATTTATTTACTAATTCTTCAGCAATAATTGCTGCCTTATTATAACCTTCTATAATAACTGTTGGATGAATATTCTTATCCAATAATTCATCTGCCCTCTTTAATAACTCACCTGCTAAAACTGTAGATCTTTTGGTACCATCACCTACTTCTTTATCCTGTGTTTTTGCTATTTCTATTATTAACTTAGCAGCAGGATGCTCAACATGCATTCGATCCAATATTGTTGCTCCATCATTTGTAACAGTTATATCTCCCAATTCATCTACCAACATTTTATCCATCCCTCTTGGACCTAAAGATGTTTTTAATATTTCTGATACTAATACAGCTGCCATGATATTTGATCTCATTGCTTCTCTACCAATTGTTCTCGCATATTTTTCTGGGGATAATAGAATTGGATATAATCCTTTTTTATCTTCTGCCATATATATATTATATATATAAGACTTATAAACTTTAGATAAAAAACTTCTTATTAATTTGATTTTTCCTTATTTTCTATTAATCTTTTTATTTCTCTTATTATATTATTTATATCATCTTCTTTATTGTTATAAAAAACATAATATTCCTTTTTCATTTCTTCTAATTCATCTTCTATAACTTCAAGATTCATTGCCCATATATTTGTAAAAATTTTATTATATGGATAATTTCTTTCTTTTGACAATCTTTCATATAATATGTTTGGATCTGTTTTTATAACAATATATAAATCACATTTATCATATAGATGGGAAAAATTTCCTACTATAATAATGTATTTATTATTTAAATTTTTTATATAATTGTCAATTTCTTGAAATAATTTATTTTCATCTATTATATATGTTTGTTCAACTTCATCATATTCTTCATATAAATTATTTTTAATCGCAAAATCATATATATCAATTAAAACCGCATTTATTTGCTCAGCCAATTTCTTTGCTATTGTACTTTTTCCAACACCAGGTACTCCTGTTATACAAATAATCATCTCTTTCTTATTACAAATTCTGTTTTTTGATCTTTATATAATGTAGATTTATTTATTGCCATCATGGGTATTCCAAATAAAGTACTTAATAATCCCTCAAAATATCCCTCCATAAAATATTCCTTTATCTCTATATTTTTTTCCTTTAATATGTCTTCTATATCTTTTAATACTAAGGATTCTATAGACGAATTTAATGTAATCAGGAAATCTAATGTTTTAATATCAATGAATATATCTTCTACTTTTCCAAAACCAAATTTCTCAACCAGTTTAATTATTTCTTTCAGATGATCTTCATCTAAAACTCTTTCCATTCCAGAATACATTTTATATGTAGTAGAAATTATAATACCAAATCTTTTTCCAGAATCTCTAATGAAATTTAAATTATTTATTTCCAAAGCTTGTAAATATAGAACCTGAAATATTTCAGAAGGAATTATTAAAAATTTTATATCAGAAACACTATAAAACTCATTTTTATCTTTTCTAATTAATCTTATTATTGGAGTATTCCCATGTATCATTTCTAAAAAGTTTACATCTTCATTTATATACCATATTTTTGCTTTTCCAACAACTCTATAATTTAAATATCCTCTCTCTTTTAATATTTCCAAGTGTTTAGATAATGTAATTCTATTAATATTTAATATCTTTGATAATTCAGAAATGGTTAGTCCATAAGCATTCTGTTTAAGAACTTCCAATAATTTCTCATCTACATCATTAGTACTCATTAATATTTTTTAGAATTAGAAAATTTATATATATTTATCTAAAGATTAATATATGAAGAGAGAAAAAATTATTAATTTATCGATCCTAATCATAGCTTTTATAATTTTAGTAATAATAATAGCTATAAAATCCAGAATAATAAATTATACAAATAACATTAACAATAATTCAATATATATATATACAAATCCAGATAATATAACTATTGCTGGGCCTTATAATATTACACAATTAGAATTTATACCAATATATTCAAATGAAAGCTTATATAATTCATTAAATAAATATAAATATCAATTATTTATTTTTGATCCAACATTAAGTGGATATTATAATGCAGAAATTCTTTATATATTGATATATTTATTAAAATATAACAAAAATATTAAATATGTATGTTCTTTTTACTATAACAGTTCCGGATGTAAATATTTTCTAGAGAATAATAGTATAAATGATAATTACATTTTTTTATATACTACATATAATGATTATGAAAATTTAACATATATTTTACCAAGAAATGAAACATTATTAATATATTTAGTACCAACAAATGATTCTTATGGAATAATATTTAATAGTCAAAACAATACAGTAACTATATATAATAATAATAGTATAATTGCTCAGATGATGGCTGAAAAGTTTATATTATACTACTATGGAATTATTAATAGTTAGAGGAATATTAAATTATCAGTTTGGAGATAATATTGGAGATAAGATAATTGAAAAGTATAAAGAAAAAATAAAAATTGAAAAAAGTAAAAAAACAGGAAGAATAAGAAGAATATATATAGATGATAAACTATTTGGAACGATAGAACCAACAACAGGATTTGTTATATTAACATTTTATGGAGGATTAATAGTAAAAGAATTATTAAAATTTCCAAAATATAGAATCGTTGTAAAAGATGAAGCAACAAAATTTATAAAGGAAGGAAAATCTGTATTTAATAAATTTGTAGAAAATCTAGATGAGAATATATTACCAAGAGATATTGTATTAATAGTAGATAAAAATGATAATCTATTAGCAATAGGAGAAAGTTTATTATCTGGAAAAGAAATTAAAGATTTCAAAGTTGGAGTTGCTGCAAAAATAAAGAATGTTTGAATACATAATAAAAAAATATTACAATAAATTAATAGATTATGCAAAGAGAAATAACAAATTAAGAAAAGAATTAATTTTATCAGTATTTTTTGCAAATATGTTAATATATTCAATACCATTATTTTTATTTAGTTATTATTATATTGTTTTACCATATGATTTTTTGATAAGTTATTCAGAATTTATATCAAGAATATTATATTTTTCAAACATAGATTTTACATTGGAAAATAATATTTTATACATAAAAAATATGAGTTTTATAATTGATCAGGAATGTACTGGCTTTAAATCATTATTTGGTATATTTGCCCTAATATTTTCTACACCAATATTAAATATAAAGAAAAAAATATTTTATTTCATTATTTTTTCTCCAATACTATTTATCTTAAATATATTTAGGTTATGGTCTGTCTTTCACTTTTATTATATTTTTAATATTAATCCATATTTTTTACACAATTTTTTATGGGAAATATTTACAACAATATTTTTAATTATTTTTTGGCTAATGTTCTTAATAAAAAATAAAAAAGAATTATTCGTTTAAACTTTCTAAAATTTTCTTAATATTTTCATATAAATTCTGGCTTATTTTTTCAATATAAATTATATTATTATTTTTTATATAAAATCTTACATAATCACCAGAATTTAGATTATTTATATCTATAGATTTATCAAATGAATAATCTTTTCCATTTATTTCTATTATTACTTTATCTTTCATCATATTTTTTATTTTTCCATATATTATTCCTTCTTTTATATAATCAAATGATTCATACATATAAAATATTTTTATTTAAATAATATAAGCTTCTATTAATGCTGCTATAAATATAAATAATATAGATAAAACAAATAGTGCCAAAGAATCTGAAAGTATATTTTCTAAACTTTCTTTATCTAAATTCTTTATAAATGCTATTGATAAAATATTACCTGCCAATGCTGCTAAGAAATATCCTAAAAATTCTAATATTCCATGTGGTAAAATTTCTAAAAGACTAATGGTTGGAATTAAAATATATTTATATATAATATTGTTTGACATATACTCAGATGCCTTTAAACCTAAGAATACTCCAATAATTGAGGCATTCCATAATAATAAATATATAGCTCCAGCACCAAATATTATTGAAAATGAGAAAAATAACAATAATATTGTCATATTATTATATAATATATATGTAAAGAAACTATTTGCATATATTGCATGTCCATAACCTAAAGCAATAACATTCTCCCTTATATCTTCTATTGCTTGTATTTGTGGATAAAATAAATTGTGATTTATTAGATAACCTATATAGAATCCGATTATTGATGCAAAAAATATTACAAAAGACATTATAAAATAGTCTTTATACCTTATAAACATATTTTTCTTTGATTTTATTTTTTCAGATATTTTTTCGTCTTTTTCTATTAATTTATTATATATTTGAACAAATGGAACCAGAGATATTGCAATTATTAATATTCCACCATATGGTCCAGATTTAAGTGATAATAATGTAGAAAATACAATTATTAATATACTTAGAAAGAATAATATAAAGTAATTATACCTTATTTTTTCTATCAGGATATCATACATAATAAAAATTCCAACTCTATTTTATTTAAATTTGATGGTATTATAATACATAGTGGGGGATCTAAATCTATATTTAACAATTCCTTTATTTCCTTATAATATATTTTTTCATTTTTTCTATTTAGGTTAGAACATACAATTAACTTAAAATTATCATTAAAAATTTTTTCTCTTTTACTATCTATTTCTAATAATCTTTTTATTGCTTCTTTATGATCCAAATACTTATTATTTATAGGATCTAAATCTAATAAGACCAGTGTATGCAAATTATTTTTGTAATTTCTTATAATATAATCATAAAATTCTGTAGATTCATGAAATGATATTGAGACTGTTCTTCCGAACTTATATAAAAATAAACCTATTTTTCCAATTTCATCAAATATTGATGGAGAATTTATTATTTTAAATTCTATATTGTTTTTTTTACAAAGTTCAATAAAATACATATGAGTAGTTGCAAATAATGGATTTCCAGATGCTATCAAAATTATTTTCTTATCTTTATTATTTAATATTATTTTTTCTAATTCTAATTCTACAAAATTTCTATCAACAATCTTTATATCTTTTCTTATATTTAATAAAAATTCTTTTGTTTCTTCATCAATAAAATTTGTATAACATTCTAAAAATACTAAATCTGCATTTTTTATTTCTTCTATTAATCCATAAGGTATTTCATCTTTATTTTGTCCTAATCCAGATAATATAAACATTCTATAAATTAAAGAAATCTTTAATTTGCTTTTCCTTAGATTGATTTCCAAATGTCTGATCTATTTTCATTTTCAATGCTTTTAAACTAGAACTTGTATATTCATCTAACTTTAATTTTTCAGCCAACCATAAACTTGGTTCTAAATATTTTACAACAGTGCCATAATGAACTGTCATTACAATTTTTCCTCCACATTTATCACATTTTCCAGATAAAGGGGGTCTTCTAAATCTTTTATTACATTTTATACATCTAAATTCCTGCTCAGAAAACTTTCTCAAATTACCTTTAATATCTCTTGCAAAATGTAGATTTATTACCAAACTTGCAACAGTGCTTGGATCTACAGATCTTAATAATTTTGCCAATTTTAATTCAAAATTCAACTTTTCCAACATTTCTCCTAAAGATTTATATGCAGAAACTTTATTTCCATTTTCACTAATAGAATTTATATCATGCATAAATCCCCAATTTACATATTCTTCTGGGGTATCAATTCTTTCTTTAAATATTTGTATTTTTACAGATTCTGGAGATTTATATTGCAATGATGCCTCATATAATTCTAGAGGATAATTCCAAACAGTATCAAATTTTTGTACTTCATCATCTATTTCCATTCCTTTAACTTTTATTGTGATTGTTAATGGAGCATCCATAGTTCCTCCTCTTTTATCTGGTAAATATTCTCTAGAGAAATTTAACAAAGCATCTAATAATAGTAATACCGTTCCTTCATCTCCATCACAATTTCTTCTAATTGCAGCATGCATCATTGGATGCATAAGTAATGCTTGAGTTCTTGAAAATCCAATTATTCTTCCAACAGTACCTGCAGATGTATGTGGAGCCAAAACAATTAATAAATGACCCAGTAAATCTTCTGGTATCTTTACATTATAATATCTATTCATTTTATACAATCTTTCCAATTCTTCATCAATAAATTTAGCAGTATTTATTAAAGAAATTAAAAATCCATCTTTCTTTAATTTACCACCTTTCTTTAATGGACCAATTGTTGGTAATATAATATCTTGGGGTTTTAATTCTAATATTTGGTCTTCATTTTCCAGTGGGTTTCCATAAATATCATGAGTATATCCCAATTCCTTTAATTTTTCTATTGGAGTATATACTAAATCTTTTGGTTTAAAATATGTAATTGGTACCTCTATAGCATCAAATCTTACTGTTCCATCTCTAAATACAAATATACCATATTTTGCCCTTAATATTCCTTTTTCTAATCTTTCTGGTTGTTTACTTCTTGAACTCAAACCTTCAGGTCCTTTTACTATTTTTGGCAATTGAGAAGGATCCAATCCTAGATTTTTTAATGCTGCTTCTATATATTTTGAAATTTGTATTGCATATTTTTTATGTTCTTTTTCATCTTCAGTTTTTAATAATTTTGTTTCCGAATTACAGAATATACATTTTTTATATGGAACATATATTTTACAATTTGGACAATAATATGTTTTTAAATCTGAAACAATTTTGTCATATTTCATTGATTCTAAAAGATTTCTCATTCTTCCCCCCTCTTCTCCTACAGGAAATAGGACCATTATTGAACCTTTCAATTCCCTGATCTTTGCTTTTTCAGGTCTTCCCATTCTAGCTCCGATATATGTTCCAACCTTGTCTCTAATAATAACTTTTGATATTTTATTTACTAATTCATATCCATTTTTTTCATTATTTATTTCTGGAACTTTTTCAAAATATCCTAATTGTATATATAATGCTGCTGAATTTGGATATTCAATTATAATCTTATTATTTTCCATTTTATGCTCAATTAATATTTCTTCCAATATACTCTTTATCTTTTCATCATATTCCAATTCAATTCTATCAGCAATTCTATAATTTTCACCATTTATTTTAATTTCTTTATATGAAACTTTTGCCTTTTCTTTTAAATAATTTAATAAATATATAAGGTCTTTTGAACTTATATCTTTCCAAAAATACGTATATTCTGGATGCAATGGAACATTCAATAATATAGATATCTTTAATGAATTAATAAAATCTGGTTTATTTTTTAGAGGATCTCTAATATAATTTTCTAAAGTATTTTTATCAATACCCAAATATTCTGATAATTTTTCTAAATTTTTTATTTCAAATAATTTTCTTGGTTTAAACATATCAAAAACAACTTCAAATCCATTTACTTTTTCTTTTGCATTTTTTTCAAATTCCAATATCCACCATTCTTCACAATATCCTAAAGGAACTAGTGGATGCCCATTATCTAAAAAATCTCCATATGTAAATAAGATATCTCCTAAAAATAATATTTTTTCTACTAAATTTTTTTCAATTAATTCTTTTGCCATTTTTTCCTCTCTTACCTTTATTACAGAACCATCTTTCAACTTTACTACAGGAGGTTCGATTGTATCAGAAAATGTAATTGCAGAAGCCTTTCCAGGTCTCTCTACAACCAATTGAGTTCCCCATGCTAAAAAATTATACGTTAAAATTGCAGTAGCTGGATGTATAGAAGAAGCTTCATGTCCATTTGTCCTTGATTTTCCCATTCTTAATCTAAATCCACCCTTTGCAGATGGTAGGGAAAATATTGGTCTCCCAGAAGTCAATTGTTCCAAATATTTTGCATTTGGTTTTATTATTTCAGAAGAATCTGAAGAACCCCCATGTAATTTTTCTTGCAATTTTCTTAATTCATCTAACCAAGACCAATCTTCTAAATTAAAATCTTTTGCAATTTTTGATAATTCTTTCCATATTTTTTTAGCTTTTTGACATATACCTTCTGCAAGTACAAGAACTGCTCCCCCTCTTATATAATTTGTCTCAACTCTTGGTAAATCTTTATATGCAGAAACTTCTATCTTTTCTGTAGGCTCTCCATTTATTTCAATTGGTAAATTTCTAACTGCAAACTCTATTTCCTCATTCTTTGGAGTATATTGTAAATGAGCTGATCTCTTATAATCATAAGTTTCAACTATATATCTTTGAATCTCATCTTCAGTAGGATCATATTTTTCATATCCAAATTTTTTCCTTAGAAAATCTGCAATTACAACTGAAAATGCCTGAGGAGTACCACCAGCAGATCTTACAGGTCCAGCATAAAATACTGAAATATATTCTTTTCCATCCATTCTTTTCTTTACCGTTACTTTTACAATTCCTTCTGTTGGAGCAGCTACAACACCCAAAGTATGATATGCAAAACCTACTCTTAATCCAAGTTCTATAGCTTTAATCTTATCTTTAGTTTTATTATATATTTGTTCTGCTACATATTCTGATATTTTTAATATTGTAGAAAATGAAAGAGGCTTATATATCTTCTCTATTTCTCTAATTTTTTCTGGTAAATTTATTTCTTTTATAATAGGATCAATTGTTGATAATAAATTGACTACCCTTTCAGCCATATCTTCAGAAATTGATATTTCAACATCATTAACAGGATCTAAAGACAATGATCTTGCCTTTTTTGCTATTTCATAAGCTTCTAATGTTTTTTTCTTGATTTCTGAAAAATAATCATTTATATCCATAAAAATATATTTAAAACAATATTTTTAATTGTTTAAATTCTTATATTTGAAATGGGAAGTAAATATAAAATTGGATATTATTATGAACAAAAAGTAAAAAAGATATTGGAAAAAGAAGGATATGACGCATGGAGAACTCCTGGTTCCCATTCTGCTGTAGATATAATTGCAATAAATAAAGAAGGAAAAGTAAGGTTAATTCAAGTTAAAAAGAATAAAAAAGATATTGATATAAGTAATATTAATTATATTGATCTATATGAATTATATCATCTTGCAGAAAAATATAAAGATTCTGATAATATTGATATTGAATTGTGGATATTTTCGGACAATAAATTAAAGAAATATAATAAAAAGGATTTACTAAAATTAAAAGATATTATTTTCCCACAATAATAAAATACTCATATGGAATATCAAATTCTTTAATTATTTTATATTTCAATTTATATGTTACAAATCTTTTAATTTTATATCTCCATGCCAAACCAAGATTTCTCTTCTTTCCAATACTCTTTTGAGGAAAAGATATTATTAAATAATCAAAATCTAATTTAGATAACAAATTTCTTGGGGTATAAAAATCATATTTTTCCAATATTGGAAATATCTTCCAAAAAAATATATATTGAAAGTGCCTAAATATTCTATCATCTGGATCCAATAAATCAATTAACCATCCTTCATTTTCGATATTTAACTCCTTTAATATTTGATAATTTATATCTAATATTTTTTCAGATATATCTACATAATAATATTTTTTAGGTTTTTGATCTGAAAAATAAATTGATATTGGATTTAATCCTGATGCTAGATCTAATATTTCTATTGGTTTTTCAATAAATATATTTTTATATATTTCTTTATAAAAATTTATTCTTTCAGCTGTAGACCTTGTTAACATCAATAATTCTATTATTTTTTGCTCCAATGTCATTTCATTATTAAATAATATTCTATCTATTTCTTTATCTTCTTTTGGAGTATATAAACCATATAATTCATGAAGAATTCTCCTTACCTCTTTAAATAATAAATAAAATTCTTCATCATTTTTTAATTGCTTTATATTTTTTATTGAAGATAATCTTTTATATAAATATTGTTTCTTTCTTAATTCTCTTTTTAATATATTCTCAACTACCTTATCGGATATATTTCTCAATTCTTTCTTATTTTTTATCTCATTTATTATTTCAGATAATTCCATATTAATTCAAATTCTTTTCTTTTACATATCTTGCAATTATTACTCCTAACTTTTATTTCTTCTAAATAAAATTTATCTCTTATATTAAAATGATATAATATCCCATCTCTATTTCCAAATACATAATTTATAAATAATTTTAACATTAAAGAAACAGCAAAGATTACTGATGAAAAATCTACACCAGTAATATCACATGTTAATACATCTTCTCTACCCTTATATATATCATATAAACAAAATTGTTCTGGATTTATTAAACCAACAAATCCTTGATCCATAACAACTGAGGCAAATATATATGGTTTATTATAATATACTGATAATTCATTTATTAAATATTTTGATTTAATGTTGTCAGTACAGTCAAATATTATTTCTCTATTAAATATTTTATTATTTATTTCTTTATATTTCTCTATATTTATATTATTATCTATTTCTTTTAATCTTTTTTCAATAGAATCTATCTTTAATTTACCAATATCACTAATTATAAAATTCTGCCTATTTAGATTTTTTTCTTCTACAATATCAAAATCTACAATTGCCAAATTTTTTACACCGATTCTCACTAAAAATTCTGATAACCAAGAACCTAAACCTCCTAAACCAATAATCGCAACAGATGTTTCTTGTATTTTCTTGTTCTTTTCAAATCCAAAAAATTTTATTTGGGATATATACCTTGAAAAATTATCCATAATACCTGTTATCTTTTGCTATCATTCCTTTTCTAAATGTTTCTGCAAACATCTTGTAATAATTTTCCATTTCTTTTGTTATAGATGGCTTTACTTTCTCCAACGCAGATTTAAAATCATCCATTGTAATTTTTATATCTTCCTTTTCCAATTCTTTTAATGATTCTTCTTCTTTTAATCCTTGTTTTTTCTTTAATTCATATAATAATCTTATCCTATTTATTGCAGCTTCTTTTACAAGTAATTCTAAATCAGCACCACTATATCCTTCTGTAATTCTTGCAATTTCTTCTAAATTAACGTCTGGAGCTAATGGCATATTTCTTGTCTTTATTTTTAATATTTCCAATCTTGCTTTATAATCTGGAGGTGGTATATATATTATTCTATCAAATCTTCCAGGCCTTAATAATGCTGGATCAATTATATCTGGTCTGTTTGTTGCTGCAATTACAATTACATCGCCTCTAGTAGTTATACCATCCATTTCTGCTAATAATTGATTTACAATGCTATCATAAACATTTGTACCTATACTAGAACCCCTTCTTGGTGCTATTGCATCAATTTCATCAAAGAATATTACTGCGGGAGCTACTTGTTTTGCTTTCCTAAATATTTCTCTAATCATTTTTTCACTTTCTCCAAACCATTTACTAAATATTTCTGGACCCTTTATTGCAATAAAGTTTGCTCCTATTTCTGTTGCAATTGCTTTTGCTAACAATGTTTTACCAGTACCTGGAGGACCATATAATAATATACCTTTTGGAGGCTCAACACCAACCTTTTCATATATTTTCTTATTTTTTATTGGCCATTCAACAGCTTCTTTTAATTCTAATTTTACTTCATCTAATCCACCAATATCATTCCACCTTACTTTTGGTACTTCTACTAATACTTCTCTCAATGCAGATGGAGGTACAACTTTTAATGCAGACATAAAATCTTCTTCAGTAACAACCATCTGATCTAAAATTTCTTGTGGTATATTATTTTCATATTTTTCTATTTCTGGTAATACCCTTCTAATAACATTCATTGCAGCTTCCTTTACCAAAGCAGCAAGATCTGCACCTACATAACCATATGTAATTGAAGCCAGTTTTTTAATTAATTTCTCTTTCTCTTCCTCAGATAATAATACATATTTATTTCCCTCTTTTTTACCCAATGGAACATTTCTTGTATGTATTTTTAATATTTGATATCTACCTTGTTCGTTTGGTACAGGAACTTCTATTTCTCTATCAAATCTTCCAGGTCTTCTCAATGCAGGATCTACAGCCTCTGGTCTGTTTGTTGCTGCAATTACAATTACCTTACCTCTTGATTTCAACCCATCCATTAGTGTTAATAACTGAGCTACCAATCTTCTCTCAACTTCTCCGATTGATTCTTCTCTTTTAGGAGCTATTGCATCAATTTCATCTATAAATATTATTGAAGGTGCATTTTTATTTGCCTCCTCAAATATATCTCTTAATCTCTTTTCAGATTCTCCAACATATTTTGATACAATTTCTGGTCCATTTATTGCAATAAAATATGCCCCACTTTCATTTGCAACTGCTTTTGCTAATAATGTTTTACCAGTACCTGGAGGACCATATAATAATATACCTTTTGGAGGTTCTATACCAAGTTTTTCAAACAATTCTGGATATTTTAATGGTAATTCTACAAGCTCTCTTACTTTTTGAACAACTTCTTCCATATCACCTATATCTTCATAAGTAACTTCTGGTATTTCTCCCCTTGTTTCTACAGCATGTGGTAATATTTCTATATCTGTATTTTCAGTTATAACTACTGCACCTTTTGGAACTACATTTACAACATTAAATCTAAATTCATTTGAAAATCCAAAAGTAGGAAACAGATCTGAAAATATTGAAAATCCAAATTCATCATCTAATAAATCAAATTTCCTTCTATATCCTGTCAATATAACAATATTGTCTCCTTTTACAACTGGTCTTCCGTCTAACAATCTTCTTATATAACTTATAGTACCAGTAGTAAATTGATATACAACTCCTTTTGCTGCTGGAGCTAATACAACCTTTTGTGCTTCTCTTACATTAGCTTTTCTTACAGTAACATACCCTCCCAATGTGGCATTTGCATTTTTTCTTATAATACCATCCATCCTAATTATTCCAAGACCATAATCTTGAGGGGGTAATAATTGGGCAATTGCAACTGTTTTCTTCTTTCCTTCAATTTCAACAATATCTCCAATTCTTATTCCAAGCTCTTTCATAGCTTCAGCATCAATCCTAACAATTCCTCTATACAAATCATTTTGAATAGCTTCTGCAACTTTTAATTTTAATTCTTTTTGATTATTTTGATTATCTTCAGGTGCCATAATTTCATAATATAATTTCACCTTTTAAACCTAAATTATGAAAAAATTTAAATTATTCAATATATTTATTTTATTTTATGGCATTGAATATTAGAAAGATATCTGAAACCACCAGATCAAAGGTATACACAGAAGATGGATATTTCTTGGGAGAAGTTGAAGATGCAATAATAAGTGATAATAAAATATATGGATGGAAAATAAAAGTGTTGGATCCAGATTTATCTAAAAGAGGAATTAAAGGAATAATTGCTCCACACCAATTAATTAAAGCAATGGGACAAATTTGGATAATATCAAAAGCTGTATATTCCGTAAAATCTACATCAGAAAAAGAAGAAACAAGTAGTAAAGAAACAAAAGAAGAAACTGAAAATAAAATAGAAGTTGAAAAAATTGAATAAATTTATCTATAGGCTGTTGTATAGTGTTTTCTTGCTTTTGAAGTAGGAGATTTTCTCTGCTCTTTTCTCCTTGGATCTGATTTTAACATATAAGGATCATATTGTAAATATAGTAATTTCAATTTATCATCATCAAAATACTTTACCAAACCCTTTGCAATAGCTATCCTAGCCGCTTCAGCTTTTCCCATATATCCACCACCTTTTACTTTAACTTTTATATTTACTTTTGAAACATAATCTTCTCCAGCTAATATTAATGGTTCACTTATTCTTAGTCTTGCTAAGAATGGCTCATATATTTGTAATGGGATAGAATTTATTGTAACCTTACCATTACCTTCCTTTATATATGCTCTTGCAATTGCTGTTTTTCTTTTTGCTGTAACTATTATTGTCATGTTATATAAATTTATATACTAAATTTTTAAAATTTTCCACCAATTTGCCTTGATATATCTCCTAAATAATAGTATTCCCTTATTGTTCCAACCTTTAATCTATTCTGAATTAAAGATTCTTCTACCTTTTCCAACTTTACATCTTTAAATTCTTCTGGCAATCCTAAGAAAACTTTTACTCTTTTTAAGGCTTGCCTTCCTCTATAATTTCTTGGCAACATTCCCCATATTACCCTTCTTAATATTTTATCTGGCCTTTTTGGATAAAATGGACCTTTTATCCAATCTCCCCTTTCATTTACTTTATGATTCCAATATTTAACTAAATTATTCCATCTTCCAACTAAAACAGCTTTTTCAGCATTAAATATATATACCTCATATCCTTCTAATAAATATTTAGCAATTCTGGATGCCAACCTACCTAAAATAGAATCTGTTGCATCTATATATTTTCTTCCTATTGCTATCATATTATTATTTTTATATTTGAACCTTTTGGATTTTCCTTTAATAGGTCTTCTATTGTCAGTATTTTAATACCAGACTTTTCCAATTTTTCCTTTGCATTTAGTGAATATCTCCATGCAGCAACTGTAATTTTTTTATTTATCATACCATAACCAAGTAATTTTCCAGGAACTATAACAGTATCTCCATCTTTTGTATATTTATTCAATTTAGATAAATTTACTTCAACTCTTTTTCTTGTTGGTCTACTTAAAAGTTCAGCTACATATAGCCAAAACTTACTATTATTCTTCTTTCCTTCTTTTTTTAACAAATTTATCAATTTTCTTAGATAAATATTAGTAGGTCCAGTTCTTTTTACCATTTTTTCATAACTTATGAAAAATGTTTAAAAATTATTATTAAAGTCTTTTGATATCAAAGATCCTGTAGCACCTTCTTCATTTAAATATTTAGATCCTTTCCTCTTATCATATGGTACCTCCGAAGATTCTGTTTCAATGAAAACAATCTGAGCAATCTTTGTTTTTGGATATATTTTAATTGGAACTCTATTTACATTAATAATTTCCAATGTTAAATATCCTCTATATCCTGGATCAATATAACCTGCAGAAGTATGTACTATTAAACCAAGTCTTCCAATTGAAGATCTACCATGTATCTGCCCAACAATATTATCTGGTAATTCTATATATTCATATACTGATGCTAGAATAAATTCTCCTGGATGAATTATTATTGGAACATTATCATTTTTTAATATATAAAGATCTGAATATTTCCCTATATGTATTATATAATCTTTAGTTTCTATTCTTGTATATATATCATCATAATAATCTTTTACATCTATAACTTCCTTCTCTAATGTTCTAAATACTCTAAACTTATATCCTAACCTTACATCCAATGATGCAGGACCTACCATATTTTCATCAAATGGATCAACTTTTATTTTTCCATTCTTTATATATTCCCTAATTTTTTTATCTACTAATATCATTATACTTCTATGTATGAATCTATTATAAATTTAATTAAAGAGATGGATTTTCAATTTTGGTGGCCAGTAGATATAAATTATCATAATAAAAATGAAGGAGATTGGAGAGTAGAAGTAATTATAGGGGCAATATTAACTCAAAACACAAAATGGGATCTAGTAGAAAAAAATATAGAATATTTAAAATCAAGAAATTTTATCTTTAGATTAGAAAATATAAATAATTTATCTATTGATGATATAAAGGTTCCATTTAGGTTAAGAAAACTTGAAACATTAAAATCTTTATCTAATTATATATTAGAAAACTATGGAAATATTAATAATTTTTCTAAATTGGAAATAACTAAAATAAGGGAAGAATTATTAAAAATAAATGGAATTGGAAAAGAAACATGTGATGTAATAATATTATATTCATTTGAAAGGCCGATATTTGTAGTAGATTATTATACTAAAAAATTTTTTAATAGATTTGAAGAATATGATAAATTAAGAATTGAAATAGAAAAAATTATAAATGATAATTTTAATGAAATATATAAATTATTTTTAGATAAGTTAAAAAATATTGAAAATAGGAATCTTCCTTTTTTATCAGTATATGATCTAAGAAAAGATATAAGCTATGAAGAAAAATTGACAATAATATATAAAGAATTGCATGCAATGATTGATATAAAAATGAAAAATTTAAAGTAATTGTTTATACTAAATTTCTATGGACATATATAATTATAATAGAGGTTTTGAGTTATTAAAAAATAGGATAAATATAGGAGAGCTTGAAAAGATTGAATATGATAGAGAAGTTATATTAGCAGGATGGATAATAAATATAAAAAATATTGGAAATATATCATTTATTATATTAAGAGATCAAACTGGAGATGTTCAAATAACAATAAAAAAAGAAATGTTTAATGATTTAGAATTTGTAAAAGAATTTTCCTTACATACATTTATAGTAGTTAAAGGAAAATATATTAAGGGAATTGCAAAAAAATATAAAGAAGTTGTTGCTGAAGAAATTTATTTAATTAGCGAACCTGCAGATAGATTACCCATAGATGAAAATTCATATTTTGAAAAAAGAATGAATTATAGATGGATTGATCTTAGAGATCCAAAGAAAAGTTTAATAATTAAGTTAACATCATATGCAGTAAAATATATTAGAGAATATTTATATAATAATAATTTTATTGAAATATTCTCTCCAAAAATAATAAGTACAGCATCTGAAGGAGGAGCAGAAGTTTTTGAATTAAACTATTTCAATAGAAAAGCTTACTTAGCACAATCACCACAATTCTATAAACAAATGGCAATATGTTCTGGCTTTGAAAAAGTATTTGAAATTGCACCAGCTTTTAGAGCAGAACCTTCTTTTACGTCAAGACATTTAACAGAGTTTACATCCTTTGATATAGAAATTGGATATATAAGTTCACATTATGATGTAATGAAAGTTTTAGAAGAAATTGTAAAATATACAAATAAAAAAATAAAAGAAAATTTCGAAGATGAAATCAAAAAATATTATAACGTAGATGTATTTATTCCAGAAAATATTCCAAAAATAAAGATGGAAGAAGTATATGAAATTGTTGGAAAAAATAATATAAAAGAAAATGGAGATATAACATCTGAAGGAGAAAAAATTTTGGGAGATTATGTTAAAAAAACATATGATAATGAATTTTTATTTATAATTGATTGGCCCTGGACTGCGAGACCATTTTATCATATGAAGGGAGAACCAATGAAAAATGGAACAATAACAACAAAGAGCTTCGATCTATTATATAATGGTTTAGAAATTTCTACAGGTTCCCAAAGAGAACATAGATATAAAATATTATTGGAACAAATAAAAGAAAAAGGATTAAATCCAGATAATTTTAAATATTATTTAGAGTTCTTTAAATATGGTGCTCCAACAATGGGTGGATTTGGATTTGGTATTGCTAGATATATTAAACAACTATTAAATATTGAAAATGTAAAAGAAGCTGTATTAATACCAAGGGATCCAAATAGATTGGAACCATGATTGATTTTTATATTGTATTTGTAGAACCAGAATCTGAAGATAATATAGGTGCATTAGCAAGGGTAATGGCAAATTTTGATTTTAAAAATTTAATATTAGTAAATCCAAAAGTAAATCCATATGGAGATAAAGTAAAAATTGTTGCAAGAGAAAAAGGATGGGAAATAATAAAGAACATGAAAATATATAATAGTTTAGATGAAGTAATTGATTTATTTGATATAAATTATGGTACAACTGGAGTTTCTTCAAAAATGGGAAATGAAGTATTAAGAAATCCTTTAACTCCTAGAGAATTTGCAAATTATATATATAAATATGATGGAAAGATCGGTATATTTTTTGGAAGGGAATCTAGAGGTTTTAGTAATGAAGAATTAGATAAATTTGATGGAATAATTACAATTCCTGCAAGTGAAGAATATCCAATAATGAATATAACACATGCTGCAACAATAATATTGTATGAATTATTTGTTTCAAAAAATAATCCAATAAGAAAAGTATTTAAATTAATAAATAATCAAGAAAGAAAATATTTATATAAAATGTTTAAAGAATTTGTAGATGTATTACCTTCTCAGGATTATAGAAAACCAGTAATATATAGAGGATTAAGAAATTTAATTGGAAAAGCATTAATTACAAAAAGAGAATATTCTTTGCTAATGGGAATATTAAGAATTGCAAAAGAAAATATAGAAAATTGTAGAAAAAATAAAAATCAAACTTTATAAAATTTTGTTATTCAAATATCATAATGCATGAAGAAACTCAATTAGTACAAACAGAAAATGTTCAACAAAATCAACAGGTTCAACAAACTCAAGAAAATGTTGAAAAGAAAGAAAATATACAAGAATTTCATATAAAAATAAATATAAGGAAATGGATATTAAAAACACCATTAAAAAGAAGAGCAAAAAAGGCAGCAAGAGTAATAAGAGAAATTATAATGAAGAGATATAAATCAAAAAATGTTTTATTATCTGTAAGATTAAATAATTATATTTGGTCTAGAGGAATTAAAAAGCCACCAACAAGATATAAGTTAAGAATAATTAAAAAAGAAGATAAAATATTTGTAGACATTGATGAATGAAGGAAAAGCAATAATAAATTATAATCCAGATTTTTTAAAGAAATTATCATCAAAATTACCTGTATTTTATAACCCATTAATGAAAATAAATAGGGATTTTACAATAATAATATTGAAATCTTATTATAATATAGTAAAGAAAAAATTTGATATTTTAGATTGTATGGCTGCTACTGGTATAAGATCTATAAGAATATTAAAGGAAATTCCTGAAGTTGTAAATAAAATATATATAAATGATATAAAAAAAGAAGCAATAGAAAATATAAAGGAAAATTTAAAGATTAACAATTTAGAAAATGATGAAAGAATAATTATATTAAATAAAGATTGTAGAGAAATATTATTAAAATATAAATTTGATTATATTGATATAGATCCATTCGGTTCTCCAATAGGTTTTGTAGAATTATTACCAAAAGCATTGAAAAATAATGGAATTGCTGGAATTACTGCAACAGATATTTCATCACTATCTGGATCTAAACCAAGATCCTGTTTTAGAAAATATAATACAAAAGGAATAAAAACAGATTTTTATTTAGAATTTGGATTAAGAAATTTGGCAAAATATATAATATCAGAAGGATTAAAATATGATATTGCATTAATTCCAATTTTTTCATATTATTATAATCATCATTACAGAATTTTTGTTAAAAAAAGTAGTAAAAGTAAAGATATAAATTACTTAATAGAAAACATAAAGGAAATATATTATTGCAAAAATTGTGGATATAAATCATTAGAAAATGGAAAATGTAAAGTATGCAATAATGATTTAATTAAATTAGGACCTATATATATTGGAAAATTATATAATGAAGATATATTAAATATTATTAGTAATAATATTAGTTTAATAAATTTAGATAAGGATGAAAGGATAATAATTAATAGAATAATAAATTGTGATTCAAAAATAAATTTATGGTATTATTATGATATAAGAAAAATTTCCTCTTTTTATAAGAAAAATCTACCAAAAATAGAAAATATATTAGAGATGAATAATGGATGCAGGACACATTTTACAGATTATGGAATAAAAACTTTATACTATCCAAAAATATAAATATATTATGAGGTATAGTTTAATAATAAAAATAACTAAGAATATATCCTTAGAAGGTAATGATAATTTAATTTGGTATATAAAAAATTATGCAGAAGATACAAATGATTTAGAATCTATATTTGAAACATTAAAAAAATATAAAGAAAAATATAGAAAAAAGGGAAAAATGAATATAGCAATTGTAGGAGATGTTGATAAAAATATAATTGAAAAATACAAAGATTATTTTAATATATTCAGTGAGAATGATATACAAAAGAAAATTACAGAATTCATAAATAAATAAAAATTTTTTTAATATTTTTATATTATGTCTTCTATAGAATTAAGGGAATATCAAAAAAATATATTAGAATCATGTTTGAGGGAGAATACACTTGTTATATTACCAACAGGTACTGGAAAGACAATTATTGCTTTTTTTCTTATTATTGAAAGATTAAAATTATTTCCAGATAAAAAAATATATTTTTTAGCCCCAACAAAACCATTAGTAACCCAACATTATAATAATTTCATAAAATTTTTTCCAGAGTTAAGAGATAAAAGCATTGTAATTACTGGAGATGTCCAACAGGAAAGAAGAAATTATTTATATAAACAGGGAAAAATAATTTTTGTAACACCACAGACATTACAAAATGACTTAATAAGTGGAAGGGTAACATTCTATGATGCTTCAACAATAATATTTGATGAAGCACATAGAGCAGTTAAAAAATATTCATATACATTTATTGCAAAAAAGTTTGTAGAACAGGCAAAAGATTATAGGATAATTGGATTAACAGCTTCTCCTGGTTGGAATATTGAAAGAATAGAAGAAGTAATAAACAATTTATACATAAAAAATATTGAAATAAGAACTGGAGAAGAAAAGGATATTAAAAAATATATGACTAGTATTAAAATTAAGAGGATAGATGTAGAATTAAATAATGAATTAAATAATATTAGGGATTTAATAATAAAAGCAATAGATTTAAGAATATCAAAAATAAAAGAATTGGATCCATCAATTGATATTAATAAAGGTAAAAAGGATATATTAAACTGGATAGAAGAAATCAAAAAGAATTTAGAAATTAGGGGAAGAGATTATAGATTAAAGGAAATAGTAGAATTATTGTCTGAAACATTAAAAATATATCATGCCCTAGAAGTCTTAGAAACACAAACATTATATACTTTTATAAGTTATTTTAAAGATATTGAAAATGATATAAGAAAAAGTAAAGCAGATTATGAGGTTTTAAATGATATAAGAATAAAGAAGGCAATATATTTAGCAAAGGAATATATTAATAAAAATATTGAACATCCAAAATTATTAAAATTAATAGAAATATTAAAAGAAAATAAAGATAAAAAAATAATTGTATTTGCACAAATAAGGAAAACTTTAGATAGAATAAAAGAATATTGCGATAAAAATAATATAAAAGCTGAAAAGTTTGTTGGAAAAAAAGAAATGAGTAGAAGTGAACAAATAAAATTATTAAAAGATTTTTCAGAAGGTAAATTTAATGTATTATTATCAACATCTGTTGGCGAAGAAGGCATTGATATTCCAAAAGTTGATATAGTAATATTTTATGAACCTGTTCCATCTGAAATTAGATATATACAAAGAAAGGGTAGAACTGGTAGAGGTGAAATTGGAGAAGTAATAATATTGGTTACAAAGAATACAATGGATGAAAGATTTTATTGGGTTTCAATAAAAAAAGAAAAAAAGATGTTATATATAGTTAAAAAAATAAAAAAATATCTAAAAATAAATAATAATATAGAGGAAAATAATATAAATAATAAAATGATGGTGGAAAATGTTGAAAGATCAAGAGGAATATTTAAGTATATTACAGGTAGTCAAACTTCTCAAGAGAAGGATAATTCATCAAATATAATTAATACAAAATCAAATATTCCTATGATTATTGTAGATTATAAGGAAAAGGAATCTGGAGTAGTACAAACCTTAGCAAATACAGATATTTTAATAAAATTAGAAAACTTAGATATTGGAGATTATATAATTGGAGATTTAATAATTGAGAGAAAGAATATATTAGATTTCATTAATTCTATAATAGATGGAAGATTATACAATCAATTAGAAAAATTAAAGGATAAAAAATCTATTTTAATATTAGAAGGAACTGAGGATAGTTTAGGAATAGATACGAATATTTCAATAAATTATATAAGAACATTAATATTAAAAATAATTTTGGAATATAAAATACCAATTATAAGAACTTCAGACTTTTTAGAAACAGCAAATTATCTATATTTATTAGCAAAAAATTATAATAAATTTCCGAACATACCTGAAAAAGTAAAAAATTATGAAGATCTTGATGAAGTTAAATTGGAGATATTAAAATCTATACCTGGCATTGGAGAAAATCTAGCATTAAAATTATTAGAAAGATTTAAATCATTAAAGAACATTTTCTTAGCAAATAAAACTGATTTAGAAAATGTTGTTGGAGAAAAGAAGGCCGAAAGAATTAAAAAGATTTTTGAAGAAGAATATAAAAAGTGATTGCAATTACGCACTGGGATGCAGATGGAATAGCATGTCTATCAATATTATATAAAAAATTTGGCGATAAATTTAAAGTTTACTTTTCAAGCCCAAGATTAATAAATAATACATTAATAAAGGTAATAGAAAATAATGATAAAGAAGAAGAATTATATATTACAGATATTGCAACAAATCAGGAAGCAATATATTTATCTTCATATTTTAAAAAAGTTTATTGGATAGATCATCATGAAAAAAATTTTAATGAAATTACATCAAGGGTAAATATTTATATAAAAAATTATAAATCTGCTGCAAGAGTTTTATCAGAATATCTAAATGTTGAATTTAAATATTTAGATATTGTTGATGATATAGATTCTGGAGAAATAAAGAATGATATAGAAAGAGATTTTGTAGATTATATAGTATCAATAAGATATTTTTATCCAAAATCATATGATCTATATTTTATATCAATAGCAAAAAATTTATTAAATAAAGATATTAAAGAAATAATTGACTATAATATTATAAAAAGATTTAGGAAAGAATTAGATGAAATATATAAAGACTTGGATAAAAATATAACAATAATAAACAAGAAATATAAGATTTATATAGTAAATTTGGATAAAAACATACCATCGAACTATATTTTAGAATATATAAAAGAAAAAATAAGAGATAATCCAGATTTTGTAATAACATTATATGAGAAATCTAAAAGAGGGGAAATAAGAACATTAAATAATAAAGATGTAAGTGAAATAGCAAAATTACTTAATGGTAGTGGTCATAAATATGCTGCAGGATTTATCTTTAATAATGAGAAAGAAGTTTATGAAAAAATATTAAATAATATTTAAATTATTTACTATTAATTTATATTTATGATTACAGCACTTTTAGTTACGAATATAACATATGCGGACTATTTAGTAGCGAGCGTAGTAGGACATATATACAAGTTACCAGTATATACAGTATATCAAGATCCTGTAAATATTAGTAACACAGTACAAATGTTAATAAATGATAATGTAACAAATGTAATAATAATAGGAGGGCCTGCAGTAATATCAAATTTATTATTACAAAATCTAAATCAATCAAATATAAGTTATTTATGGATATGGGGAACAAGAAGATATGATACTTCTGCATACGTAGCATTATATTTCTGGAATAGTTCCAATAGTGCAGTATTAATTACAAGAGACTTGGTTAATGAACATATAAGTCCTGATAAATTACCCCTAGTTACTAATGCCGTTCAATATGCTGAAGAAAATGGTGTGCCAATATTAATCGTACCAAATGGTGTATTGCCTGAAAGTACATTGTATGCATTGAAAAAATTAAATACAACCAATGTAGTTATATTTACTGGAGCAAGCTCTTCTTTAGGAAATATAACAGCCCAACTAAATTCTTTAAACATATCTTATGAAATATATAGTACTAATAGACCACCATTATATTGTGTAGGTCATATATATGTAAATATAACACCAAATACTTTTTGGCATGAGATTAGAGAAATATTCATCGGAAAGGTTAAAGATATTTGTATAGTACCAATGGTCGTAAATAATAATGTAAATATAGCACAAGAAAGGGAAAAATTAAAACAAGAAATTGAAAATGATTACAAAATGTATAGAAAAAATGCATTAAATTTAACTGAAATTGTAGAAAAACGTATTAATAGATTATTAGAACGCCAACTTTTATTATTAGATAAATTTGAACTATTATGTAATTATACAAATAATCAATTGCCAATATGCAATATACTACCACAATTGAATCAAACATTGATATTAACAATGCAAGAAGTTATGAATGGAAACATAACTGCACTATTAGATACACAATATCTATTAGAAAATTATAATTGGAAAATAATAAGAAATATAGGAGAACATAGTGAAGAAGAATTTGTCAAAAAACATATGGAACACTTTAAAAGAGAAATAGAAGAAGATGTAGAAAACGAATTAAATAATATGATTAATAAAACAATAAATATAAATGGAGAAGGTTCTATAACAATTAATGGTGGATCGGTTACAATAAATAGAAAGAGCTCAATAAATATAATCTAATTTAGTAATTATTTTTTAATGAATATTCTTTAGACAACATTACTTAAAATATATATTATCAAAATTTTACTAAATTATTATGATAGAATGGACTGAAATAAAAAATTACTACATGAACAAATATGTTATAAAAGAGATTATTGATTATTCAAAAAATAGATGGATTGCTTTAGAAACAAACAGATTGGATCAAAGAATATTTATAAGATATGATAAAGATAAAAGGCCACTAAAAATTGAAAATGAAGATGAATATAAATCTTTATTTACAAAATTTTCTTATTTAAAATTTAGAACAATTTATGCAACAATAAATTTATATAATCAAATTTCTGAAGATAAATTAAAAGATATAAATAATATAAAATATGTAACACCAATTTTTGATATTGATGGAACATTAGAAGATTTTGATATAATAAAAAATGTTGCAGAAATAATTGTTTCATATCTAGAAAAATATAAAATATATAAATCTATATATTTAAAATGGAGTGGAAGAGGAATACATATACATATTAATGAAAAAGCATTTTCAGAAAATATATTAAATAAATACCATCCATTAAATATAGCATTTGCAATTGTAGAGTTTATATTAAAAAGCGCAAAGGATGATTTAGAAAAGGAAATATCAAAAGCAAAAGGAAAATCTAGAGAATTTAAAGTTGAAAATAAAATAGATATACAGAGGGTATTTACAGTACCTTTATCATTTCATAGATTTTTAGATTATGTATGTGTAGTATTTAAACCAAATGATATCCAAAATTTTGATTTATCATGGGCAAATTATAAAAACTTTAAACATAGTGAAAAATGGAGAGAGTATGAACCTGGAGAAGGGGATTATTTGGCAGAAATATCTATAAAAGAAACAAAAAATTATATTGTAAATTATTTAAATAAAAGTACATTGAGACAGGAAAAAGTATCAATAAAAAGAGAAAATTTGGGAAATGTTGGAAGATTTCAAGTTATGGGATTATTACAAGCAGCAAGATATTATATATTATATAATGATATAAATAAAGCGAAGAGCTTTGGATTAAATAGAGCAATATTTTATGCATGGGCAAAATATTATAGACCAATATATAAAAGAAGTAAAGGAAAAATATTTCATCCATATTTTAAAAAAGATGAAAATAAAGAAATAGAATTAGTAAAGATCGGAAATGAAGAAGCACCATATAATAAAAATACGGGATATTTTCATATAGGAGATAAAGATCAAACACCAGAAGATTATGATAAAGAGATAACTGATAAAATAAATAGTATAGTTGATTATAATATTGCATGGAACTTCGCAATAGAATATATAAAAAAGTTTCCAAAAGAAGTTCTTTTAGATCAACAAAAATTTTATAAAAAAGTATATGAACCAATTAGAGATAGATTCTTCGGAGAATTATTTAAATCTATAAAAGAGGAAAAATAATTTTGTATTTTTCTAGTAACTATGGTATAGGCAATCTTTATAAAGTTTTCTTCAATATTTTACAATATGGATCCAGAAACACTTATGTTTATATTGGTAATAATTAACTCATTTTTAGCTGGTTTAATCATAGGAACATTAACCTATAAATTAGTAGATAGAAAATCAATATTAATATTAGCACTTATGCTATTAATATTGTTTGGATTGCTAATGTCACCATCATTAACAAATTTAATATTATTATTTATCTTTCTCATGATATTACTAATTGGAATAGCTTTATATTCTATATTTGAATTACCAGCATCTGCCGTTATTATATTTATAATTTCAGCAATCTTAGTATTTGCAATATTATATTCTATAATTAATTACCCTTCTATATATGCAAGTTCTAATTATTTACTGCCCATAATAATCCAAAGTCCTTTATATTAAAATGGATCTATTATTTATTTCTTCTCTTTTATTATTACTAAATATATTAATAGTATCAATATTCGATCTAAGATATTTAATAAATATAGACAGAAAAATAAAAATCCCAAAATATAAAGATTTAAAAAATAAAGAAAATTTATTTGTAATATTTCCAGTAAAAAATGAAGAAGAGGATGTTTTAATAAAAAAGATTGAATATTTGAAAAACATAAATAATGTATATAAAAATTTGACTATATATTTTATATTTTTAGATGATACAGAATTAGATAAAGAAAAAAATTAGTAGAATATTTAGAAAAAAATTGTTCAAAGAAATATTATGACGAAAAATATTTAATATATGATTTAGATAAAATAAAATATTTTTTTAGATTAAATGGTATAAAAAGAAAGGGAGCTGCCTTAGATGATCTAATAGATTATTTAGAAAGAAAATATAATATAAAGTATTTTTTCTGTTTATGATTTTGAATGGACCGTTACAATTGAATATTTATATAAGGCAGTATGTATTCTAGAATCGAATAAGGATTTATCTTTTGTATATTGGAATAGAAGGACTGTTCCTGTAGATTATTTTCATAAAATTGTTGGGATTTATGTAGATACGTTTTTCGAATTTTATTTACCAATGAAAAATATTTTAGATGATATATCTATGGTTCATGGTTCTTGTGGGGTTTTAAGATTGAAAGATTATAAAAAGGCTGAAAAATTTACACCACATTTAACTGAAGACGCTTCATTAACAATTAGATTATATTTAAATGGTTTTAGGGGGATATATATAAGGGATTGGGTTGAATATGGACAGAATTTACCTCCAAATTTTAATATGACATTAAAAACAATAAGAAGATGGCAAATGGATACATTTGATGTAATTATTTCGAATTTCTGGAAAATATTATTTAATAAGAATCTGAAATTTAAACAAAAAACAAGTTTCATCCATATGTTTACAGCTTTATTTTTACCATTAATTTCTCTTATATTAATATTAATTAATATAATTATTATTCTATTCAGTTTATCATCTCCCTCATGGTATTATATAGCACCATTCTTTTATTTCTCACAAATTTATATAATATCAATATTTATAACAGAATATTATATAGTTGAAAAAAGAATATACAATAAGGCAAGTATTCTAGACTCTTTTTTAGCATTATTGATTGGTTGGGGCATTTCTGCATTAACAATATCTTATTATTTAAGAAGATTGTTGATTGGTTTGGATAATAAATGGATAGTTACTATTAAAACAATAAGAAAGTATAATTTTGATTATTATTCAATAACAGTATATGCAATATTTTTATTAATAAATATATATTTCCTTTATTATGCATATTCATCTTGGTTACAACATATAAATTCTCATAATATTTTACCATTTTTAGTAGGTATAACATTTGGATATCTTTCCATTTATATTTGGATAATTTCAATATTATTTATATTATATTTACAATATAGAAGCTATAAAATGAGCAAAAAGAATGTAAAAAATTTATTATATTTAGGAATATTAGAGAAAAAATAAAACTTATAAGAAAAAATTAAAAATTACCTATATGTTAGAAAAGGATATTTTAATTGTAAATCCAAAAAGCAATATTTCTATAGCAACATTATGGGCAAAAAAAGATTTTATATTTAACTTATTACCTGAAAATATTAAAAACAAAGTAAATATAATTGGTACATTATACACAATTAATGGAATAAAATATTTAATTCATACATTGGGAGAAAATCCACAGATAAATAAAATAATTATATATGGACCAGATTTAACGCAATCAGGTCAAGCTTTATTAAATATATTTAATAATAAGGATGAAGAAACTCTAAAGAGATATAATATAAATTTAGATTATGATGAAATAAAGGAAATTTTAAATACTACGAGTGTAATAGATATGAGAAAAGATTTTTGGAATAAAAATATAAATAAAATAGAAGAAATAATTGATAATAATTATAAACCGAATAATATATTTAGAAGAAAAATAAATATTGAAATAAAAGAAGATGTAAAGAAAGATTATGGTTATATTATTTCATTACCTCCATCATTTATATACGAAGAATCTTTATTTAATGCATGGATAAAAATATTAACAGAAATTAAAATGTTTGGAATTTTAAAGGGTTCTGAATATAATGAAAAACAACTGGAAAGATTAAATATAATTGTTAGTTTAGGATTGTATGGAAGAAAATATGAATTAGAAAAAGAATTTGATGAATTTATTAAATTGGAAGAATTTGAAAAACATTTAGATGGATATTTTATTGATAAAAAACCTGAAGGTATTGATTATACATATGGAGAAAGATTTCTAAATTATAATAATATAAATCAATTACAATATATGATAAATAAATTATCAAAAAATCCAGAAACAAGGAGAGCAATTATGATTACATGGAATCCAAATATAGATATATATTCAAATGATCCACCATGTGTTATATCTATAGAAGGAATAATTCAAGGGAAATATCTAAACCTTACAGAATATATAAGGAGTAATGATATGTTTAGAGGATGGCCATTAAATATGTATGCATTAATTAGGATTGGAGAATATATTGTTAATGAAATAAATAAAAGAACAAACAAAGGATATGAACTAGGAATTGTTACAACAATTTCATCATCTGCACATATATATGAACATGATTTTCCATATATGGAAAAGGTATTAGAAAAATATGGATATAGGATAAAATCTTTTGTACCAGATCCAAAAGGTAATTTTATAATATATAATGAAGGTGATAAAACATTTATAGAGCATAGAAGTTATGATAATACAATTTTAGATTTTAAATTTGGATCAGAAAATATTAATGATATATATGAAAAATTAAAGGGGCTACCATTTTTTACGTTATATGATCATTCAATATATGTTGGAAGAGAAATATATAAAGCAAATGAATTTAAAAGAAATGGCAAAAAATATATACAAGATCAAGTATAATTATCGAATATCCAATTTTTTTATCTTTTTTAGAGCTCCTCTTAATATTAATTCTCTTTCAATACTATCTAATAATTCTTCATATGATAAATATTGAGAGTAATATGATAAATTTGAAGGGATAATCTTTGATTTAATATCCTCATAATATCTTAAGAGTGTATTTGTAGATAATGTAGCCAATTTTGTTCTTATTTCTTTTATTAATTTTTCATTTGTATTTTTGACTTTCTCTTCCATTTTAATAATTATACTTTAATAATTTATATAATTTATTAGGCAAAAAATTATAAATAAATTTCTTCTTGATTATCGAAAATATTATCTATTGATGCTTTTCCTTTATATCTTTTTAATATATACCCATATAAAAATCCAAATAATGTCCCACCAAGATGTGCAGAAAATCCTAAAGGTATAAATGGATAAAACATCCCAATTAAGTTAAATATTACCCAAAATATTGCTGCATATATCATATCCATTGGAATTATTATTGGAAATATTATTACTTTCTCTTTTGGTTTTAATATTCCCAATGCACCAAGAATACCGGATATAGCAGCAGAAGGTCCAATTCCACCAACGTACGGATTACTATAATATTGAAATAAAAAGAATATATTTCCAATAATACCGGATAAGAAAAATAATATCAAAAGATCTTTACTTCCATATAAGTATTCAAATGATAAGCCAAGAAAAAACAATGCTATGCACTCAAAGAATAATTGACTTAAATTATAATCTCCAAAAATTGATGTTATAAACATCCATGGATATCTTATAGCATAATATGGACGAAAAGCAATTAGATTTAATATTGACGGGTATATTAATTCTATGATATATACTATAAAGAGTATAATTATTAGCCATATTGTTATTGGAAGGCCAAGCAGTTTGTAAACCTTATTCATATTAAAAATATATCGGAATATTTTATATATTAATGAGATTACCTAAAGATGTAAAACCAATCAAATATTATATAAAATTAGATATTGATATTAATAATTTAGAATATAGGGGAAATGAAGATATAGAAATTGATATAAACAAACCTACAAATAAAATATACTTACATTCAAGAGATATAAAAATAGAGTTAATAAAGTTAGATAATAAAAAGGTAAGTTTTAGAAATGTAGATAACGAAACAATTGAAATAAATCTATATAATAAATATTATGGTAAAAAGAAATTATATATAAAATTTAGAGGAAAGATAAGGAATGATCTAATTGGATTTTACTTAAGTATAGGAAAAGATAAAATATTGACTACACAATTCAAACCTACATATGCAAGATATTTTATTCCATGTTTTGACGAACCTGAATTTAAAGCAGAATTTGAACTAGAAGTAAAAGTAAATAAAGATTATGATATAATATCAAATACAGAAATAGAAAATGAAGAAACAAATGAGGATTATAAAATTGTAAAATTTAAGAAGACTCCTCCAATGTCAACATATTTATTATATTTAGGAATAGGAAAATTTGATTATCTAGAAGATAAATATGAAAATAAAAGAATAAGAATTGTTACTGATATTGGTAAAGCTAAGGATGGAGAAAATGCTTTAGATTGGGCAAAAAAAGTATTAAAATATTATGAAAAATATTCATCAATAGAATATCCATTAGAAAAATTAGATTTGATTGCAATACCAGATTTTGCTGATGAAGCAATGGAAAATTGGGGTGCAATTACATTTAGAGAATCTGCACTATTATATAAAGAAGACTATTATTCATATAACCAAAGATT
Organism: Candidatus Nanopusillus sp.; assembly: GCA_028275885.1. Classification (GTDB taxonomy): domain Archaea; phylum Nanobdellota; class Nanobdellia; order Nanobdellales; family Nanobdellaceae; genus Nanobdella. The sequence goes on along the minus strand of JAPWTW010000001.1, from coordinate 13,320 downwards.
AAGAATATATGAAGTTATAGCTCATGAATTATGGCATCAATGGTCTGGAAATTTAGTTACTATAAAATGGTGGGATGATCTTTGGTTAAATGAATCTTTTGCAACATATATGGCATATAAAGCTATGGATGAATTATTAAATGAAGATAATATTGGATCAAATTACATGTATATTGCTGATACATATAAAGCAAAATTTGAAGATTCAACAATTTATACACATCCAATAAATGTTAAAGTGGAAAAAGAAGAAGAAATTGAGGGTATTTTTGATAGTATAAGTTATGGAAAGGGTGGAAATATATTGAGAATGATAGACAATTATCTTGGATATGATAAATTTAGAGTTGCAATAATAAATTATTTACATAAATATAAATATTCAAATGCCAGCTCTTCGGATCTATTTAAAGAATTTGAATTAATTGGAGGAAAATATATAAGAGAAATAATTGAAAAATTTGTGAATTCTCCAGGTTATCCAATAATAAATGTACATTATAATAATCTTGTAATACATCTATCTCAATCAAGGTTTTTATATAATAAGAAAGAAAATAAAAAGTGGACAATACCGTTATTTTTAGATATTGAAGGAGAAAAAATGAACATATTATTTAATAAATCAAAGGGAAAGATTATACTTAAAAGGGATCCAAGATACTTTATAATTAATAGAGATGCTATAGGTTTTTATGTATCAAATTATGAAAAATTAGAATATATAGGAAACGCTATTAAAGAAAAGAAAATATCACCATTAAGTAGAGCTGTTATTTTACATGATTTTTATTTATTAGCATTAATGAATAAAATTAGATTGAAGAAATTATTTGAATTAATTGAATATTATAGAAATGAAGATAATTGGTTAGTTTTATCAATATTATATACAATCTTGTATAATATATCATTTTATTTTAATATAGAAGAAAAAAGAATATTTGAACATTATAAAGATATATTTAAGAATTATTATAATATAGAAATAAAGGATTACAATAGTTTGATAGTAAAAAGATTGGCATATAAAGTATTAGGATTCTTAAATGATTATAATATAATAAAAGATTCATTTAATAAGTTTAAAGAATGGGAAAAATTAAATAATAATGATAGACAAGTTATTTCCGATATAATTGGTTTGCATGGAGGAACAAATGAATATATAAGAATGTATAATTTATATTCTAGATCTCAGAATCCAGAGGAAAGGATAATACTATTAAGAGGATTATCTAACTTTAGAAGGACTAATATAATTGTAGATTTATTGGATAAAGCAATAGATAATTATATAAAATTACAAGATTGGAGAACTTTATTTACAAATATATCAAAAAATCCAGAAGTTGTTTATGTATTATATCAATGGTTTAAGGATAATATTAGTGAGATAAAAAAATATGAGAATGTATATTTAGTTATAAGAGATGTTATAAGAAGTTTATTTGAAGCGTATACTGGAAGTATTGTAAAGGATATAAAACAATTTATGATAAAAAACTTGCCAAAATATAAGAATGATATAATAAAATTCAGTCATTATTCTGAAATATATACAAATTTTGTATTAAGGAATAAAGAAGATATAGAAGAACTATTATGAATTTATAAAAATAATAATTAACAAAGATCTTATGGAAAGTAAAGATATTGTATTAATTACATCAGCATTGCCATATGTAAATAATGTACCACATATAGGACATGTTGCTGGAAGTCTTTTACCTTCAGATATATTTGCAAGATACAATAGATTGAAAGGTAATATTGTATTTTATTTATGTGGAACAGATGATCATGGATCTACTACAGAAGTAGAGACAATTAAAAGAAATAAAAAACCCGAAGAAATTGTTAAATTCTTTCATAATGTACATAAAGAAATATATAAATGGTTTAATTTTTCTTTTGATCAATTTAGTCAAACATCAAATAATCCTTTACATTATAGAATAGTCCAAGAATTATTTATTAAAGCATATATAAATGGATATATAGTAGAAAAAGAAGTCGAATTACCATATGATCCTGAATGGAATAAATTTTTAGCAGATAGATTTGTTGTAGGAAAATGTCCATATTGTGGATATGAAAATGCTAGAGGGGATCAATGTGAAAATTGTGGTAGACTATTAGATCCAAAAGAATTAATTGATCCAAAGAATTCAATCACTGGAAATAAAATTGTATTTAGAAAAACAAAACATTTATATTTAAACTTAACTAAGTTAGAGGATAAAATAAAGGAATATTTAGAAAGTAAAAAAGGTATATTTACAGATTTAGCAATAACAATGTCTTTATCATGGATAAAAGAAGGTTTAAAAGAAAGAAGTATAACTAGAGATTTATCTTTCGGAGTACCAGTCCCATATAGAGAATTATGGCAAATAACAATTAAGAAAATATTTAATAAATTATCATTCAATTCAAAAGATTCTTTTATTGATTCTTTAATAAATGCATTAAAAGAAGAAGGTTTGGTAATAAATACAGATGAATATACATATATTTTAAAAATTGTAGAAGAAAATTGGCCAAAAATTGATAGTATATTAAATCTATATAATCATTTTGAAGAGTATAAAGATAAAGTAATATATGTTTGGTATGATGCACTAATTGGATATATATCATTTGCTGCTCAAAAATTAAAAGGAGAATATTTATATGATGATGTAAAAGATGAAAATATTAATGATGTATCTTTATTGGAAGATAATGGAAAAATAATTAAAATAAAAGTAAATAATAAAATATATGAATTAGAATATAAAATAGATGGAAGTATTTTATATTTATCTGGATTATACAGTGAATTTTTTAATTTATATAAAATATTAAAATTCTTATTTGAAAATAAAAAAGTTATAAAAATCATTTTAGATATTAATTGGAGGGAATTTTGGATAAATGGAAAGGTATATCATTTTTTAGGAAAAGATAATATTCCATTTCATGCAGTATTTTGGCCAGCAATTTTATTATCTACACATAATGTAAGTGATAATTATAGAGAATTTTTTGAATATACAAAATTAGATAATTATAATTTACCATATAATGTAATTGGACTATCTTATTTAACATATGAAAATAGAAAAATTAGTAAAAGTCAAAATTGGGGTATATTTTGTGATTCTTTAATTAAATCAGAACTTAGTCCAGATTATTGGAGATTTTATCTTTCATATATTCTACCATATAATAAAGATTCTGACTTTAAATGGGAAGATTTTCAATCTGTTATAAATAATGAACTTGTAAATAATATAGGAAATCTTACTCATAGAATTTTATCTTTTGTTAGAAAATATTATAATAATAAAATAGATGGTAATGTTAGAAAGGATATTATAAATACAATAAATAATACATTAAATGAATATTATAAATATATGGGTAAAGGAGAATTTAATTTAGCATTAAGGAAAATATTGGAATTATCTAATTATGGAAATAAAATATTTCAAGAAAATAAACCATGGGAAAATCCAGAAAATAGTAAAAGTCTAGTTAAATCTTTAGTTATATTATTAATTTCTATATATACAATGCTATATCCATTTATACCAAATTCTTCAGAAAAATTCTTTGAATTTATAAATTATAAGGAAATATCCTTTGATAACCTTAATACTCTTCTACAATTTTCCAATAATATAGTTATAGAAATAGTTAAAGAACCACGAATCCTATTTAATAAGATTGATGATAACTTAATAAATAAGCTAAAACAGACTGTAACTAAACCTTCAATAAATTTTTAAATAAAAATTTATAAGCCAAAAATAAAAAATTAGGTATATGAATAAAGCCGATAAAAACCCGCGTCTACTATATTTAATATCTTTCACAAATAAATATATGACAGACTATACTACTTTATTTCTTTTGTTCTTTTTGTTGTTGTTCTTTTTGTTCCTTTTCTTTCTTCTTTGCCATAATATATTATTGTATAAAATATTTAAAAATCTTTCATTTTTTTATAACTCCAAATGAATACTAACACGTAGTAAAAGCCTGAGCAGAATAAATGTTTATAAATAATTTATAAAGGGGTTATTTATAAATATTTATAAAGTAACCAAAATATATGGAAATTTTGAAATAATACATACAATTTAGATATCTGAAAATATAATATATAAATCAATACTTGCTAAAAGATAAAATAATCAATATATTTAAGATAATAAGAAAAATTAAGAATAAAGAAAAGAAAAATAAATAGTATAAATTTATTTAATAAAAAAATAATATTTTTATTGTTTTTCATTTAAAATATATTATGTCTTATGATATTATAGGTGATATAGCTATAATTAAAAAGCCATTGAAATATGATGAAGAAGAATATGTAAAGAGAATATTAGAAAAACATAAATTTATAAGAACAATTTTGTTACAAGAGACAGATGTTTTACCTCCATATAGGATTCCAAAGTATAAAATTTTATACGGAGAAAATAAAACTGAAACAATTAATATTGAATATGGATTAAGATTTAAAGTAGATGTTGCTAGATGTTATTATTCTCCAAGATTAAGTAATGAAAGATATAGGATTGTAAAACAAGTGAGGGAAAATGAGGAAGTTTTAGTAATGTTTTCTGGTGTAAATGTATACCCAATATATATAGCAAAATATTCGAAAGCAAAAATAATATATTCAATTGAATTGAATCCTTTCGCAGTAAAATATGGATTAGAAAATTTAAGAATAAATAAAGTAAATAATGTTATTACATTGTTAGGGGATGTAAGAGATATATCAAAGTACATAGGTTATTTAGAAAATGGAGATGGGATATTAAAAAATGATAAAGAATATATAAAAGATGTAATTGATTCTGGATTAGAAATAAATAATTTATATGTTTATGAATATGATGAAATAATAAAAAATATAAAATATAAAAAATTGAGACATATTAGTGAATTAGAAAATTTAGAAAAATTTAATAAAAAATTTGACAGAATTATAATGCCATTACCAAAGGAAAGTCATACATTCTTAGAATATGCAATACCTCTAATAAAGAATAATGGAATAATACATTTATATCAATTCTTTGAAGAAGAAAAAATAAAAGAGAAGGCAATTGATTTATTAGAAAAATATTCTAATGAGTTGAACTTTAAATATGAGATATTAAATATTTTAAAAGTTGGCGATATAGCTCCAAGAAATTATAGAGTTTGTATAGATTTTAAGGTTATAAAAAACTAAAATTTAAAAATATCATAAGATTATCTATAATAATGAAAAGTGACTTCCTTACAACTCTTATTATAATATTTGGTATTATATTGGGAATTGTAGTTATTCTATATTTATTTGTGCCTCCACAAGTAATATTGAAACTTTTAGGAAAAAATACTTCGTCATCAAATTCTGTATCATTTAAAATATCATACATGTACTTTACTTCAAATGGTATATATGCAATAATATATAATACAGGATCTAATATTGATTTAAGTAATATGAAAGTCACATATACATATAGTCAAAATGGTTATCAAACTGGTACATGTAATATAGTTACAAATAATTATACATTATCTTCAAATAGCCAAGAAGTAGTTGAATTAAATTGTACAGATGAAGATCTAATTATAAGTAATTTATTATCAAATAGAGGATCTTATGAATTTTCATTTATATACGGAAACATTGTACAAAAGGCTCCTTTACCATTTAAAATTTCAAATCAATAGCGGACCCGGGGGGATTTGAACCCCCGACCTACGGCTTAGAAGGCCGTCGCTCTATCCATGCTGAGCTACGGGTCCAATTATAAAAATATTATTGATGAAAAATTAAAATACTTAATTACATCTGTATATCGATGTTTCATCATTTATCAGCAATGCCTTGCATCTTCATTATATACATATATTATATATGAAATATTAAAACTATACTAATGGTCTTAACATAAAAATCAATTATAAAATTTATTAACAAAAACTTTGAACTAAGATAGATTATGATCTGTAACAAAAACACATTGGGACCGCGGGGATTCGAACCCCGATCACTGGGACCCAAACCCAGTAGCCTACCACTAGCCTACGGTCCCTTAAAAATAAAAGATTTTTCAAAAATTTAAAAGAGTTTTTAATAACATATTAAAAAATGCCACAGCATGGTAGACACAAACCTAGAGCAGTATCTATGCAATTTTGGCCAAGAGTAAGAGCTAAAAGAATTTATCCGATAATTAAGAGCTGGCCTTCTATTAATAATATTCAACCAGTTGCATTTGCTGGATATAAAGTTGGTATGACACATATTTTAACAAAAGAAGGAAAACTTGTACCTGTATCAATTATAGAAACACCTCCGTTAAAGGTTCTTGGAATTAGATTATATAAAAAAGATACAAATAAAAGGCTTCTATCTTTAAAGGATATTATTTCTAATAATTTTGATGAACATGTTAAAAGAAAAGTAAAAACATTAAAACCAAATGAAGATTTAGAGAAAGATATTCAGGATGCAGAGCAAATATTGGATAAAGTTTCATTAATAAAATTAATTGTATATACACAACCATGGTTAACAACAATTAAAAAGAAAAAACCAGAAATACTTGAAATACCTATTGGAGGAAATAATATTAAAGAAATATTTAATTATGCAAAAGGTTTGTTAGGAAATCAAATAAAAATAAATGATGTATTTAATGAAGGAGAATACATAGATGTAATTGGAGTAACAAAGGGAAAAGGATTCCAGGGAGAAGTAAAAAGATTTGGAATAACAATACAACCTAGAGAAACAAAAAGAAGTAAATCTGTAAGACATGTAGGTGCCAGAGGAGCAAGAGGAATGAAAAGAATATTTCCAACAACACCAATGCCAGGTCAATATGGATTCTTTAGAAGAACAGAATATAATAAATTAATAATAAAAATTTCAGATAATTATAATGAAATAAATCCAAGTTCTGGCTGGCCACATTATGGAATAGTAAAGAATACATATGTAATGCTAAAAGGTTCAGTAATTGGAGCAAAGAAAAGATTATTAATATTAAGAAAAGCAATAAGGCCACCAAGGAATCCAGAAAAAATAAGCATAGAATATATATCCTTATCACCAAAGAATTAAAAATGGAAGTAAAAATATATAGAGTTGAAGGATTGATATTTAAAACAAAAATTTTAAGAAATTTGAAGAAAAAAGAAGGAGTTTTAACAAAAAGAAAAGTTGTTTATAAATTTACAAAAGAATTATTAGGAATAAATGAAAAGGATGTTTTAGAAAAAATATATTCATTATTTGGAAGTGTATATAAAGTAAAAAGAAATAGAATAAAAATATTAAAAATTGAAGAAATTAGTGAAAATGATATAAAAGATAAAAATTTAAAGAAATTTATAGAATATATTAAAAATGAAAAACTCTGACGAACTATTAGAATTTTTATATAGCCAATTAGAAGCTATACAAAGTAAAATACTAGAATATGAATTAATAAAGAGTTTTATTAATGAACTGAAAAAACAAGAAGATACATATATAAATTTGGGAGGATTAATATTTGTTAAGGGATCAATAAAGGATGATCAAAATTTATTAATAAATGTTGGAAGAAATATATTTATTGAAAAAAGTAAAGAAGATGTTTTAAAATTGATAGATGATATAATAAATAAGTTAAATCGAGATTTAAATGAAATAAAAGCAAAAATAAATGAAATATCTATGAAAAGAACTCCTCAACCTTAACAATTTCGTGACCAGTAGAATATTTTCCAATTATTAAATATTCTTTATTAATTTCTATCCCATATCTTAAATATGGACTTCCAAAATTGATTGATCCTATATCTATAATATAACCTGTAATTTCCTTTACTTTTTCTATTATTTTATCACTTAATTCCTGACTTATTAATAATTTATTATTATATAATTTTGATATGCTTCCAAAAAGATATTTTGTTTTTATTTTATATGCTGGTAAAGATAATTTTTCAGATATCTTTTTTACATCTTTTTCCTTCCCATGAGAATAAATTATCCCATTTTTTCCAATTAAAAATATATTTCCTATTAAATTTTCTATAAAATCTATTTCAATTATATCAAAATGAATTTTTAATATTTTCTTTAATTCTTCAGGAGCATTAGAACTAATAATTATCCCATTATTATACTCTATAAAATATGGAGTGATAATTGGTAATTCTATATAATATTTTTTTATATCAATATTCATCTTCTCAATATTATTTTTTTCACTTTCACTTGCTATAAGAAAATCATCAAACATATGCATTACAATACCTACTGATGGTATACTAATATGATCTGCTTTTTTAACTATCATTATCAATAATGATTATCAAGAATAGTTATAAAACTTATATATTTCGAGATATTTTAAAAATTGTATGAATATATTTTCGAATATATTTAGAAAGAAAAATGATAATAAAAATGATCAAAATATTAATGTTATACCTCAGCAAAATATTGTAAATCAAAATTATACATCTGAAATAAAAAATATTGTTAACTCCATTGAAGGTTTAGCTAAGAGTGTAAGAGAATTAGAAAATAAAGTATCTGAAATTTCAAACAATATTTCAAATATTAGTTCTACTGTAGAAAGTCATCAAAATGAAATAAATAGTATTAAAAATAACTTAGAAAAAGTTTTTTCTATATATGAAATGTTAATAAAAAATTATAATCCATTTATAGAAGAAGAAAGAGAAGAATCAAATGTTCAAGTTATAAATGAAAATAAGATAGAAAATTCCGAAAATAATATATTACCATTAAGTAAACTTGATGATAATCCAACTACTTCTTCAATTGTAATTGGTTGGTTAGCATATTTAGTTAAAAAATCAAATATAGAAGAAGTAGATGATGCATTAGATTATTATGAATCAATTAATTGGATAACTGAAAAGGTAAAAATAAAATTAAAGGAATATTTAAATGGATTAAAAAATGTTGAGGGAGAAAATAAAAAATTATTACCAATGGATCATATAGTAAGTTTATATATAATATCAAAATTGGCACAGATAAGTAGTTCAAATAATATAGAAAGATTAAAGGATTTGTATAATGAGCTAATTCAAAAAGGATATATATCACCAATAAAAAGATGATAAGGGAATTAATATATTTATTTATTCTATTTGTAGCTGGATATCTAGTATTAAGTACATTTTTCAACTTTTATTCTTCAGCTGGAAAAATAATTGCAAAGGAAATATCAAATATAACAAATCCAACATTTGTAAGTCAAGTAAATTATATAATAAATCATAATAATGATGATAATTATTCAATACTATATTTGGTACAAAATATAGACCCATCAGGCTGTATAAATAGGATAAAAGTTGGAAATAAAGTAGTTAACTTTACATATAAGGCATTAAATCAATATACAATAGAATTGAATATAAGTTATCCAATAAATGTCGGTGATAATTTAACAATAACATTCTGTAATGGCCAATCTTCTTTATATTATATTAGCTCATAATGGTGGAATATATTAATGTTTATTTGGATAGGGATGAATTTTCAAATAGAATTGGAGGAGGAATTCCAAAGGGTAGTATATTTATAATTGAAGGAGAAAATGGAACTGGAAAGAGTATAGTATGTCAAAGAATATTATATGGAGCACTATCAAATAATCATACTACAACATATATTTCTACAGAACTATCTGTTGTAGATTTTATTAAACAAATGGAATCATTAGGTTATGATATAAAAGATTATTTACTTAATCAAAAATTATTATTTATATCAACACTAAATTTATTTAATAGAATAAAGGAAAAAGAAAATTTAATATTTGAATTAACAAAGGAAAAATCTAAAAAATTATTAGAAAATGAGTTAATAATTTTAGATTCTTTATCATATCCATTAATAGATGGATTAAACAAAATGGACTCAATAAGATTAATTGAATTTTTAAGTAAAATAAAAAATCTAGATAAAACAATTATTTTAACATATAATCCTTCAGAAATAAATAAATTTTTTGTAAGAAATATAAGGAGAATTGCAGATATATATTTTAATTTAAGATTTTCTTCTATTGGAGAATCATCATTATTAAAAATAATAGAAGTAAAAAGATTTAGATATCCAATGGGAATATATAATACATTAATACCATTTAGAGTAGAACCAAATATAGGGCTAATAATTGAAATATCTTCATATATATAATGCCTGAACAAATACAAGAAACAAAACAGGAATATATAATAAAAAGAGAAAATGTAAAAGTAATAACTAGTGAAATAACTACAGATTTTAATGAAGCATTAAATAAATATGAACATCTTAGAAATTATATTAATGAAATATCATTAAAAATAGGACCTCCTGAATGGATGACTTCTCTAGATTTTTCTTTAAGAACTAGAACAGAGTTTAATATATTATATCCTGTTGGAGATCCAATATTTATTCATGTATATAAATTACCATCTGGAGAAGCATTATATAATGTAATAGAACCTGAATTAAATGATAATGAAAAGAAAAAATTAGAACAAATACAAACAAAAATTGTTAAATATGCAATAGAAGACATTAACTTTAATAATGTTGAAGAAGTAAGAAGATATATAATTGATCTATTTAATAAGGTTATTGACTTTCAAAAAAGATTATTTTCTGATAAGGTATATATAAAAAATCAAGAAGAATATAATAAGTTATTATATTTCTTAATTAGGGAAAGATTTGGTTATGGATATTTAGAACCATTTTTAAGAGATCCTTATTTAGAAGATGTACATATATTAGGTTTAGGTCCAATTTATGTTGTACATAAAATATTTGGAATGCTTAAAACAAATAGAGGATTTAAAAATGAGGAAGATTTAAATAAATATATAATTAAATATTCACAAATAGTTGATAGACCAGCATCAGAAACAAGACCAATAGTTGATGCAATATTACCAGATGGATCAAGAGTTAATTTTATATATGGTAAAGATATATCTTTGCATGGATCTTCATTTACAATAAGAAAATTCACTGCAAAACCATTGAGTATAACACAATTAATTTCTTTTGGTACAATTTCTCCTGAAGAGGCTGCTTATTTATGGTTGGCAATTGAAAATGGAATGAACATAGTAATATCTGGAGAAACAGCATCAGGAAAAACTACATTATTAAATGCATTAGCTACATTTATTAAACCCGATGCAAAGGTTTATTCTGTAGAAGATACTCCTGAATTAAATATACCACACAACATATGGCAGAGATTAGTTACAAGAGAAGTTGGAAAAACTGCAGATGTATCTATGTATGATTTATTAAGAGCAGCATTAAGATCTAGACCAAATTATATATTAATAGGTGAGATAAGAGGTAAAGAAGGTTATGTAGCATTCCAGGCAATGCAAACAGGTCACCCAGTTATGACAACATTCCACTCAGGTAATATAGTTTCATTAATAGAAAGATTGACTGGAGAACCAATAAATATACCAATTACATTTATAGATAACTTAAATATTGTTGTATTTACAACATCTGTAACAATAAAGGGAAAGTATGAAAGAAGAGTAACAAATATATATGAAATAGAAAAATATATTGCAGAATTAAAGAAAGTTGCAGTTAGAAATGTATTTACATGGAATTCTGTACAAGATAAACATATGTTTGTTGGAAAATATAATAGTTATATATTAGAAAAGAAAATTGCTCCATTAATGAAAATTGATGATAAAAGAAAAATATATCAAATATTAGATTATAGGGCTAAGATATTAAAAAAGATGGTTGAAAATGAAATATTTGATTTCTTTGAAGTATGGGAAATATTGAAGAATTTCTATATAAATGGACCTTCAGCATTACCATTTTCAGTATAATTAATAAATTTTTCTTTAGATTAATTTAATTATGGATCGGTATTAAAAAGGCAAAAATTTTTGTTATAAATATTTATAATGGATAAAAATATTATAAAATTGCTTTTATGGAAAAAACCAACAATAGAAGTATTGGGAGAAGAAAAGGTAAACAAAATAAATAATTTTAGACATTATATAGGATATGAAATATCTGGATATGTCCATTTAGGTACTGCAGTTGTATCTGGATATAAATTAATTGATTTTATGAATTTTGCAGAAACAGAAGTATTTTTAGCAGATTGGCATTCAGTAATAAATAATAAATTGGGTGGGGATCCAGAAGTAATTAAAAGAATTGCAAAAGGATATTTTACTGAAGCAATGAAACAAACAATAAAATCTTTAGGTGGAGATCCTGATAAAGTAAAATTTGTTTTGGCATCTGAGATATATAATAATGATTATTGGGCAGAGGTAATTAAAATTGGAAAAAATACTACATTAAATAGATTATTAAGATCTGTTACAATTATGGGAAGGAAATATGAAGAATCTATGCCATCTGCAAATTTAATATATCCATTAATGCAGGCTGCAGATATAATATTTCAAAAGATAAATATTGCACATGCTGGAATTGATCAAAGAAAAGCACATGTAATTACAATTGAATATGCTGATAAAATAAATTATGATTTAATTGCAGTACATCATCAATTAATAACAAATCTACAATTACCATATGAAACATTTCAAAAATTAAAATCTGGAAATATAAAAGAAGCTAAGGAAGAATTGTCTGAACTAAAAATGTCTAAATCAATACCAGGTTCTGCAATATTTGTTCATGATAGTCCTTCAGAAATTATTGATAAAATAAATAAAGCGTTCTGTCCTCAAAGGGAATTGGAATTTAATCCAATATGGGAAATGATTGAATATTTAATATTTAGAGATCAGGAGAATTATTGGATAATAAAATATTTATATGAAAATAATTTGTATAAAATAGAAAATGTTGAAAAAATAAATTATGATATATATGAAGAATTAAAGAATAAAAATAAAATAAATTGGAATGAAATATATAAAATTATTGATAAAGAATCTAATGAATTATATAAATATTCATATAAAGATATTGAATTTGAGATAATTAATGAAAAAACTGGGGAAAGAAAGGTATATAATAATTTATGGGATTTGAGAAAAGATTGGGTTAAAGGAAAAATACATCCAATGGACCTAAAGAAAGCCGTTGGAAAGTGGTTAGCAAATAAACTAGAACCTATATATAGATATTTTACTGAAGGACCTGGTAAGAAATATAAAGAAGAATTGGATTCTGTTAAGATCACTAGGTAGTTTCATTTATAAATTTTTTTATCAATGATAATTTATGAAGATTGACAAAATGATTAACAA
>JAPWTW010000013.1 GCA_028275885.1 Candidatus Nanopusillus sp. | reverse complement strand
TTATACCAGCCATACCAGCAATAAAATTATATGGTATCTGTTCTATCTTTGTATTTAACATTGTTACTGCTTCATTATAAAATTGTCTTGCATCTGCTAGTTGTGATTCTAACTCAACAATTATTTGTTGTAAGTGCATTACATTTTGATTAGCTTTTAACTCTGGATAATTTTCTATTACTGCAAATAGATATCTAAACATTCCCGTAATCTGATTTGATAAATTTATCTTTCTCTGTATATCATCTGGAGGTATACTCATAAATTGGGATCTCAATTGAGTTACCCTCTCAAAAACAGATTTCTCATATCTTAAATAACTACTAACTGTTTCCACTAGTTTTATTAACATATCATGTCTCTTCTGCAAGATTAGATCTCATATCATTAATTTATCCAAGCAAAAATTTTTTATTTTTATTATTTAGTAGTAGGGTCTATTTATAAACCTGGCAGGTTAAATTGGATGTTTGAATTTCGCCAGATAAAGTAATATTACTAAAAATTATAATAGATAATATTAAACTAATAATAATAATAATCAATAAAGATATTAAAAATGAGAAAATTAGTTTCTTTGCTTTGATATCTTTTATCTTTCTTATATTAGTTGATAATCCAATGGAAAAGAATGTTAATAAAAAGAAAAATTGTATAAAAGTTCCTACTTGCAAATAAGTATTTGATAAATCAAAATTGAAGATTTTTTGTAAAATTATTGTTAATAAAAATATTAAGAAAAATCCAAAAATAAATTTTGGCATTTTATACCATAAATCAATTACTGAAACTTTATTTTTGTTTCTTATATTCCAAACTATTGACAGAATAAATATCCATAAAACAAGTAAAAAGTCAATAAATATTTTTGAAAGAGTAGAAGTATACAATATCCATCCATTTGATGAGAAAAGATTTGATTCTAAAACTCCAGCTGTAAGTGATGTACAATCTGTTTTTATGGAAGAAGTTACCCAAGAAGCAGCTGCTATTGGATATCCTTTTAATAAATAATATCCAATGAAAGGTAATATTAAAAGTTCAATAGAAGATATTATTAAAATTATAGAATATAAAATACCAATTATTATCGGATTCACTCCAAATAATTCTGAAGATACAATAATTGAAGATATAGAAGTTCCAGTAGAACCTGATGCAATAACTGCAGATTCTTCTTTACTCAATTTTAATTTTTTTGATATAAAGTATGAAATAGTCCATGCAGAAAATATATATAATAATGAAAATAAAAATATTTTATCTATTAAATTTAAAGCAAAACTAAAATTTTTTACAATATCTATTCCCAAAGATATCCCTAATAATATAATTCCTATCTTTACATATAAAAAAGAATTTGATGCTACTTGTAATGATTTCGGTATATTTTTAACAAGATTTGATATTATTAATCCGAGAATTAACGCAAATATATATCCAATATCACCAGTTAATCCTAAAGACCATTTAATTCCAAGCTTATTCCAAAGATCTGGTGTTGCTGATATATACGCATAATATCCTAAAATCCAAACAAAATAAGAAATAAAGAAAATGAACGTATAACCTATTATAAAATCTCTTAAATTAATATTCATAAATTTTGCACCTATTGAGAGAATAAATAAAGTAAATATATATAAAAGAAATATAGAAAATATTCCTAAATAATTATATTGAGTAAAAATTGTTGTAATAATATTAGAAAGGTTTATCCATATATTAACCTTCGGTAACCATCCAAAAAGGGAATATATACTTAGTATAAAGATAACCATAGAGATCCATAAAGCCCACCAATCTTCTTTTTTCCATAAAGAACTCCAATCAATATTCATTATAAACTATTAATAGAAAATTTCATATTTTTATGTCTATTTTTTAATTATAACATATTTTTAAATTTCTAAAGATTTAAATAGAATATGGTTTCAATACCGACCTGGTTTATATATGCTTTATTAGGAGCATTATTTGCAGCTTTTTCTACTATATTTGCCAAAATTGGATTACAAGGAATAAATTCTATTACTGTAACAACCCTTAGATCAATTATTATGACACTTGTTATATTTATTATATTTATGTTAGAAATTAAAGATATAAACAACTTATTTAATTTGTCTAATAAAGATTATATATTTGTAATATTGAGTGCCTTATTTGGCGCTTTCTCTTGGATAGCTTTCTTTTATGCACTAAAAATTGGGGAAGCTAGTAATGTTAGTATAGTAGATAAATCTAGTCTTTTATTTGTTATTTTATTAAGTATTATAATATTAAATGAAAAAATAACAATTCAAAAAGCTGTTGCTAGTATATTAATGTTTATTGCTTTAGTATTATTAGCTATATGATCTTCTAATATTAATTCTTAGTTAGAATTATTAATCATATATTCTATTAAATCATTAACATATGGATTATTCCATAATCCAAAAGGATCACCATTATATTCATTCCAATTATATATTCTAATTATTTCTATACCCATATCACGTAATTGATTAATTATGTTTTTATAATATTTTATTGTAGCTCGATATCCCTCTTCAGAAGGACTATTCCGATATCCTAAACCCTCAGAACTTATATAACCTTCTAAATCCCCATTTCTAAATCCTATTCACCTATAAAAAGTTTAATATTATTTTTATCTGCAAATTGCTTATATTGCATAATAATACTTTTCATATATTCACTCATTGAAATATTTCCATTATTATGGATATAATTTCCATATAATTCTAAACCAATCATATCTAATTTTATTCCATAATTATTTAACAAATAATTATATAATTCCATTATTCTTTTATTTATTCCATATTGAAAAAATTAAAGTTCCCAAAATAATAGCCCCCATCCAATCCGGCCAATCCTTTTAAAAAAATCTCTTCTACTTATATTTATCATTTAATATAAAAAATTACAAATCTGAGACAAAATAATTGCCTTTTTGTTGCATAAATACTATATATGTACCCATATATTTATTTACAGTAACAATTGCAGCACTATTTTCATATGTACCTTTGTTATCTATTGTTGCAACAGTAACTACGCGTAAAATTCCATACTGTGATGGATTTTCATCATTTGGTTTTCCTAAAATATAGCCAGCTAGTTTAATAGAATTTATTGCTTCATTTATTTGCTGTTCATTTTGATATACTATTATTACATTATTATAACTATTTATTGGTTGATTACTCCATCCCCAAAGACTATTTGAATATGGACCATTATACAAAGTTGGCATTAATACTAATGCTTTTCTATTTATTAGAATTTTAAATGTATTGTATACATCTTTCCAATCTTTATCTGAAATTATTATATTATAATATATTTTAGAAGCATCTAGTTTCCATTTACCATCCTGTTCAATAGCATTATTTATATTTGTTCTTCCTAATATAAAGTATATTGAATAATTACTTTTATTATCTGAATTATTTTTTCTTACTGCTGAAACTATATCTGATATATTTATATTACTTTTTGATGCATATTCTACAGGAATTTCAATTTCTAATTCTGCTTTTGTATAAAGATTCTCTACTTGTAGATATGCATTATTACCGACTACTTTCGCATCTAATATTCTTAAAGGTATAAACTCTAGATTACTATTTCCAAATAATACTTCTTCTAAGGTTCTTGGACGTTATACTGTAACTGTTTTAGTAACTGGAGGTTGTATATATGTTTTAGTTTCGGTTATGGTTATGGTTTTCGTTTCTGGTTTTGGTGTTGATATATATGGTGTTTGATTAACTGTACCTGTATACGATCTTAATTCCTCTTTTAGCTGTTGATAAACTATATGGGGTGAGATAGTAGATAAACTATATCCAATTATTAAACCTCCTAATCCACCAATAATTGCGTATTTTATAAACTCTCTTCTAGTAATTTTTCTGTATTTCGTTCTTTATCACGGGTTTGTGACATATGATAATATTGTCAGAAAATATTATAAATTTTTCTATCCCAATAATCATTTAATAACAATAAATATATTATATACCAATAACATTCAAAAATCTTACAAAAATTTTATGTGAAGTTAAAAGAATTAATATTAAATATTTAATTAAAAATTTATTGAATATTTTCTAATATTCTTTTAATTTCCGACAATTTGTTTTGTAGTAACTTATATTTATTAATTATTTCCTCCTTTTCTCTACTAATTTTATCTAAATCGGATTTTATTTTGCCAATTTCTATTTGCAAATTTTTAATCATTTCATCTTTTTGATTTATGATATTTTTCAGATCGTCTCTTTCTTTTCTTAACTTTTCTATTTCTTCTTTTAAATTTCTTATTTGATTTTTTAGATCTTCCAATTCTTTATTAGAACTATTAAATGACAAAATTAGATTTAATTGTCCTGATTTTAATTTTTCATACGTTTCTATTATAAGAGAACCTGCCTTCGTTTTTCCACTAATATGATTTCTTATAGATTCTTCAGATCTTCCCAATTCATCTGCAATTAAACTTATTGGCATTCCTGCTTTATATCTTGCATAAGCTGCTGCTGCAATTGCTAAACTATCAATCCATGTAGATCTTTCATTAGGATCTTTTATTAATTCCAATATTTCTGGTCTATATAGAGTACCTATAATTAGAAATGTTTCTAATTTTTTTATATCATTCTTTCCTAATGGATTTAATGGTATACTTTTAAAATCTATATCTATTTTTTCAGATTGTGATTGTGCTGAGATAGTATCTACCATAACAATATGATTGTAAATTAACTTTTATAAATCAAACAAAAGGGATCAAATAATATATATAAAAATAATATAAACTTCCAAATATAAATCATATCAAAAATTATTCCTTATCAATTTTCCAAATAACAAGTGCTAACAATATTTCTATTATATCTATTACTAGTGCTATCCCAGCCAATACATTTGTAAATAAAGCATTTATATCACCTTTTCTAATATATTGAACATATCCTACAAATAATGTTAATAACATTATTAACCAAAATATAATGTTTGGCAAATAATATTTCTTCCAATTTAATAAGAATACTAGTCCAGATATTATAGATAATGCCACAAACATTCCTACAAATGCTCCTAATAATAAAGATACATTTACCGCTATTGCTCCTGCTACTAACATATGTATTCCAGCCCAAAAAGTAGCTAATAACATTCCAACCCAACCAATTATTTCTTTTATTTCCATTTTGTAACTTTGTTATAAGAATTTATAAAATCTATAAAATTTATATTTAGATAAGTATTATAAATATAAATGAGAGGAAAAATTTTTGATAGTCTCATGCTTTTTATAGGTTATTATCTTCCAATATTTATTATAATCCTTGCAGGAATTATATTTATTTTAACTTCAATATTTAAATATTATCATATTAATAA
>JAPWTW010000012.1 GCA_028275885.1 Candidatus Nanopusillus sp. | reverse complement strand
ACCCTATGACCTTTATCTTTTAGTGTTTTTACTATTCTATATTTATCTAAAGGATCGGCATTTACTACAACATGATATTCTTTTAATATCTTATATAAATAATCTTCATTCAATTTCTTTATTTCTTTTGCATCTACTATTTTGTAATTTAAATTCAACATTCTTAATATTCCTAAGGTATGATCTTTATTATCTCCAGTTACTATATATATATTTATACCAATTTCTCTCAAATCTTTTATATATTTTAAAACACCTTCTCTTATCCTATCCTTTATAAGTAATAATCCCAAGAATGTTATATCCTTTTCAGGTTCTTCATTTTCTTTTATTTCTTTAATACCAATTGCTAATATTTTATAACCTCTTTTTCCATATTCATTTCCAATTTTTTCAATTTTTTCTTTATATTTATCTATTTTAAGTATTTTATTATTTATCATTATATATTTTGAAATAGATAGAAGAGAAGATGGAGATCCTTTTATTATTGCATATTTTTTATCATTATATTTTACTATTACAGAAGATCTTTTTCTGTATGGATCAAAATAATTTATAGAATATCTTTCCAAAAATTTAGAAATCTTTAAATATTTTGCTAGTCTATATATTGATAAATTTATAGGATCCCCAATATTTTTTTCTATATCTATTGTTAAATAATCCTCTATTGAATTATATAAAAATATTAAAAATTCTTTTATTTTATTTATATTTATTATTTTTGCATTAGATAGTATTTCTGCTCTGTCTTCATAATATTTTATATCATAAAATTTACCATTATAAAAAAATTTATCTATAATTAATTCATTATATGTAATTGTACCAGTCTTATCTAAAATAACAGTATCTATATTGCTAATATCTTCCAATATATTGGGATTTTTTACATATATAAGATCTTTTTCTAATTTTAGACTACTCATTGTGTATAACAATATTAATGCTGCAGGCAATCCTTCCGGTATTACGACAATAGCAAGTGCTATTGAGAATATTATTAGTTGATATAAGTCCATCACATTTTTTATTAATAATATTATAAAAGATATAATTATAATTATCGATATAAGTATTATCATATAATATGAAAATCTGTCTAATTCTTCTTGCAATTGAGATTTGCCTCTTTTTTGTTTACTTATGTTTTTATATATACTTCCATAATATGTATTATTTCCAGTCGCAACTACAACACCAATTGCAATTCCTTTTACTACATAAGTATTTTGGAATATCATATTTTTTCTTTTCTTTATTGGAATATCTTCTGGTAATACAGTATTATATTTTTTTACAGGTTCAGATTCACCAGTTAAGGAGCTCTCATCAACTTCTAGATCAGTTGATTTTATTATTCTTATATCAGCAGGAGCTCTCTGTCCATATTTTAATATAATAATATCTCCTGGAACAATTTTTGATGATTTTATATGTTTATATTTTCCATTTCTAATAACTAATACATTACTTTCTATACCTTTTTCTAGAGATTTTATTACTTTTTCAGATTTTTTACTATGGAAGTAATCTGATATTATATATAATATTAGAAATAATGTTATTACAATACCTTCAGTAATACCACCAAAAATAAATGATAATATATCTGCAACAAAAAATAATAATATAAATGGGTTTTTTAAATGTTCAGTTACAATTTCTAAAAAATTATTTCTTTCTAATTTTATTCTGTTTTCTCCATATATTTTTAACCTCCTTTCAGCTTCATAATCATCTAAACCTTTAATTGATGTATTTAATTTTTTAAATACCTCTTCAATAGATAAAGAATGCCACATTATAAATTCTTATAAATTTACGAATTTTATAAATTATAAAATGTTGGTTATAAATTTAAAATCTTATATAGAAACAATTGGAAAAAGAGGATTAGAATTATTAGAAGCTGCTGAAAAAGTTTCTGAAGAATATAATATTGATATAGGAATTGCTCCCCAATTTACTGATATATATTTGTTATCAAAAAATACAAGAAAGGTAAAAATATTTGCACAACATATAGATCCAATTGAACCAGGTGCTTATACAGGACATATTTTACCTGAAGCTGTAAAAGAAGCTGGTGCTGTTGGAACTTTAATAAATCATTCTGAAAAACCAATGAAAATTATAGATATAGAAAAAGCAATAAATATAGCAAAAAGATTGGGTTTAATTACAATAGTATGTGCAAATGATAATATTGTAGGAGCTGCAGTTGCAAAATTAAATCCAGATTATGTTGCTGTAGAGCCACCTGAATTAATAGGAACTGGAATTTCTGTATCAACTGCAAAACCAGAAATAGTAATAAATTCTGTTAAAATGATTAAAGAAATAAATCCAAATATTAGAGTATTGGTTGGAGCTGGTATAAGTAATAAAGAAGATGTAAAGAAAGCATTAGAATTTGGTGCTGAAGGCGTTTTATTATCTTCTGCAGTTACAAAAGCAAATAATTTTTATGAAAAAATAAAAGAATTGGCCGAAGGTTTTATAAGATAATTTTTAAATATACTTTAATTTTGACTATTCCAAAATTAAAAGTTTTTATAAAAAGTATTATTATTTTGGTGTATTTTTAATTATTTAAAAATATACTTCATAAGATTTTAACAATTCTTCTAATTTCTTTGCCTCTTTTTCATATTAATTATAAATAAACTTTTTGGATTATCCCATTCTTCTTTTGTAAATGCAAAAAATTCAATATATCTCTCATAATATAATCTTTAATTCTATTCTTTATAAAATAAGCTTTATTATTTCATCAATTTTATTTTCAATAATTAATTTATTTTCCTTATATAATTGTTGATATATATATTCTGTTATATATGGTAAAATTGGATGTAACATAATTAAGATTATTTTATATATAGTGTATAATAGATATTTTGCAGTTTTATCATTATTTTTTATCCTTTCCTTTATTTTTTCTAAATAATTATTTGCAAAATCTTCCCATGTAAATTTTCTCCATAATTTTACATATTCAGAATATCTAAATTGATCAACATATTCTTTAGATTTTTCAATATTTTCTTTTAATATTTTTATTATTTCTATATCTTCATCTTTTAATTCTAGAACCCTTTCTGGCTTTTCTTTTATATTCATTTCAATATATCTTCCAATGTTCCATAGTTTTATTATAAATGCTTGTCCAGATTCAATATCTTTTGTATTAAATCTATAATCATTACCTGGTGCAGCTAATAAAGCCCAATATCTTAAAGCATCTGGAGAATATTTGTCCATTATTTCATTTGGATCTACTGCATTTCCTAAAGATTTTGACATTTTTCTTCCCTTTTCATCTAATACCATTCCATGAATTAATGCATATTTCCACGGACTTTTATTTGTTAATAAATTTACTCTTACAATTGTATCAAATAACCATGTTCTTATTATTTCATATCCTTGTTGTCTTAAATCTACAGGCAAATATTCTTTCGTTTTATTAAATAATTCTGGTAATTCTTTTGGATTAAATTCTTTATTTTCTGTCAATGCATAATATAATATTACTAAAGGTGTTATTGAAGATTCAACCCATACATCAACAGTTTCGTCTTCAAAGAATTTTCCATTATATTTTTTTACTTTTTCTTTATCTATTCTTGGATCAATTGGTAAATCTTCTATATTTACTGAATATATTTTTCCATCTTTTTCATAAAATGGAAATGCAAGACCCCATAATATTTTTGTCCTAGAAATATTCCAATCCTGATCTATATTATTTATCCAATCAATTAATCTTTTTACTTCGCTTTCAGGAATTATTTTAGTATTTTTTTGCCATTCCAATATTTTTTCTTTTAAATCTTTTATTTTTATAAAGAATTGTTCTTTTGGAATAAATTCTAATGGTGATAAACAATCAGATCTTTCAGTATGTGATAATATATTATGTTTTATTTTTTCTATTTTATATATATAGTCCTTTAATATTTCCTTCATTTTTTCCCTTGCTTCTTCAACTTTTAATCCATTTATTTCTTTTATACTTGATATTATTCTTCCATCTTCAGATACAGAAATTATTTCAGGTAAATTGTATTTTTCTCTCCATTTTATATCATAAGGATCTCCATATGTACATATCCACACAATTCCAGTCCCAAAATTATAATCTATATCTTCATCAGAAATAATTTTTACTTTTCTATTTATTAATGGAATCGTAACTTCTAAATTTTCTAATTCTTTATAATCATATTCTTTTATGATCTTTAGATTATTTTTTTCTGCATATATTTTTGATACAATTAAATTATCTTCAGTTTCTACATATTTATTTTTTGCAATTAATATTAATGAACATGAATTAATTAATTCTGGTCTTGTTGTTGCTATTAATATATATTTTCCATTGTTTGTTGGTAATTTTATATATATCAGA
Source organism: Candidatus Nanopusillus sp. (assembly GCA_028275885.1). Classification (GTDB taxonomy): domain Archaea; phylum Nanobdellota; class Nanobdellia; order Nanobdellales; family Nanobdellaceae; genus Nanobdella. The sequence continues at coordinate 2,731 of JAPWTW010000012.1, read as the reverse complement.
TATCCTTCTTTTTCTAAATATCCAGCTTCTTGCATTGAAATTGCTGTTTGGCATTTTGGACACCACATTATTGGATATCTTTTTCTTTCAATTAAACCATCATTAAACATTTTTATCAATGTATATTGAACAAATGCTTCATATTTTCTATCAATTGTTTTGTATACTTTATCTCTATCAAATGATGATCCTAATCTTTCAAATGTTTTATACATAGATTCGATCATTTTATTTGTCCAATCAATACATGCTTTTATAAATTGTTCTTTATTCTCTTTAGATATCTTTAATTTATTTATAATTTTTAATTCTGTTGGCAAACCATGACAATCAAATCCTAAAGGAAAATATACATTATAACCTTCTAATCTTTTATATCTAGCCAAAAAATCTATCCATATAAATTCTAGAGCATGACCCATATGTGCTTCTCCAGAAGTAAATGGTGGTGGAGTATCTATTATATATCTTTTATCTTTATTAATATCAAATCTAAAAATTTCCTTATTTTTATTCCAGAGGTTCAATATCTCTTTTTCGATTGTTTTATAATCAGGTCTCTTATCCATTCAAAAATATATATAAAAAATATATAAAAGACTATAGATTATACTTCATATATATTTTCCTTTACCTTGTTTTTAACTAGCATAACTATCAACATTCCTACTAATAATAATACAAGACCACCTATTAATAAATAAATCCCATCTTGCATTATTGATTGGAAGTCTGAATATACTGGTTGTAATAGAGGTCCCATTATATATATTAAAAGTCCTGCAAATTCCAATGCCAATCCTAGATTTGATATAATACATTTATCCATACCCTTTACTAACATATATATTAGTAATGATATTGCTACTGTTGTTCCTACTTCTGGTAAAAAAGATACTAATACTGAAAATATAGAAACTAAAACAACCTTCTTCCAATCCATTAATAAATTATATAATATTTATTTATAAATTTATTTAGATAAAAATTCCAATAAATTGTTTAATTTATTTTTTAATTCTTTAATAGCTAATGGTATTAATCTTTCTGCTGAATATTGTCCAAAGGATTCTATAACAAAAATAAATTCATCTTTTGGTATAACCTTTATTTTTTCATTTGATGCTCTTTCTATTGCATCTAAAAAAGTTCTGTCATATTCTTTTTCTTTTGGTATTTGTATTTTATTTTTCTTTATTTCTACTCCCAACAATTTTAAATTTTCTAATTCCTTTTCATCTAATTTTCCTTCTAATTTTAATTCTCCAGTTCTATAATAATAAACATGTCCAGGTATAAATTTTGCATGTTGCTTTCCATTACCAAGTACTGCAACGGCTTCTATTTTTATTTTTTGATTTTCATCTATATATGCAATCATTGTTTCTGGATAAATTACATACACATCTTTTTTATCTGTCTTTAAATCAGAACCATATATATATCCCTTTTCATTTTTTTCTAAATAAAATTTTACTTCTTCATTTTCTTTAATATTTTCGGGAGTATTTAATACAACTAAGCCTAATCTATGTGCTATCATTTCATCCCACATTGCAGAATTATTTTCTATAATATAAACATCTTCAATTGCTAATGTTTTTACTTCTTCCAAGATTGTCCTCCTTAGAACATTTAAGAAATTCGGAGTTACATCTCTTATCAATAATTTTAACTTATATATTTTCTTATCTTTATCGACTGCATATTTATCGGTTGCTTTCTCTAATAACAATATTTCTGGCATTTAAAATTGTTTATAAAAATTGTTTATAAGGATTTTGTTTTAAGAACTTAGTTGACCTAATAGGGGATTATGTGAATAGACAAACTGACTATTTTGTATTAAATCTATTTTTCCATTAAGAGATGTTGAATTATAATTTTATTATACTCTAGATGATAAATTATTCTTTAATATCAAAAAATTTAACTAATAAAAATTGAAGGCATTACACCGTTTGGAGGATATGCTCTAGCAATTACCCATTGTACATATTGAATTGATGTAAAAGGATAATAATCATCTCCTGCACTTATTTCTAACGTACCATATTGAAATGGATTATAATTTAAATCAGCATTTATATAATCATTATAATTTACATTATATGTATTTAATATTGTTAATGGAACCCATAGTTGGTTAGAATTATAATAATAGTATCCAGCTTGTGCATATGTAGAATTAACTATTAAATATGAATAAACTGTTCCTCCATCTGGTGGGAAATATGTATAATTTAAATATTGGTAAGTTACTGCAGATTCTAACATAACTACTTGAGAACCAGGAGGAGGATTATCGGGCCAATAATTAAATTGTACAAATGTAGATAAATTGGGTACTGGTGTACGCCCACTAAAAGTAGATCCAACTTGGCTAACATAAATTTGCTGACTTGTATTTCCAAATAATGCTATTATATTTGCATCTCCATTTGGAGATCCCTCTCCATAATACCATGCCTCTTCAACAATCAGAGGTATTAAAGGAATATTCCAATTATTTGGAGGTAAAATATAAGTACCTTGCAGAATTTGATTATTTAACATTTGGATACCATTTGGAGTTGCTGTTGGAGAGAATGATCCACTAAAAATATATCCTGTCCAATTATCAAATGTATTATTAAAATATCCATATGCTATAAATACATATTTACCATTATCATATATTCTAGAAGAGTCTACTTGAGGAGAAGCACCTACGTAAGGATAATATTGTTGG
>JAPWTW010000011.1 GCA_028275885.1 Candidatus Nanopusillus sp. | reverse complement strand
ATAAAACTACTACAGATAAAGAAAAAACAAAAATTAAAAATAATTTTATAAAAAATATATTGAAATTTGTAATATAAGAAATTGGGATTAGCATCCACCACAATAATGGAAATCTATAATATTCAAAGTATGGTGTATTTAATAATACATGCTTTATATTGTTTAAATATGAATATTCATCCCACAATAATATTGGAGGGGATGATAATAAAATAATTAGTTGTGGTATAAATGATATAAAAAATATGTAAATATAATCTTTTTTCATGAATGATTATTATAATAATTCTTTTAAAAATATATTTGATAAGGGAATATTTATGGAGGCATTAGATTATGTTATTAAATCATATGATATATATAAACAAAAATTGTTAGAGGCATTTATTGTAGGTGTGGTAATGAACTTTCTTGCATTTATAGCTTTAATACCTGTTCTGGGTTGGTATTTATATGCTAAATTATTTCCAAAGATGGTTGTATGGTATTATAATAAACTTAATATAAAGGTAGATCCAAAGTACGATGTAGCATTTAAATCAATAATGATTCCATTATTGGTTGCAATGATTGGTTTTATAATAATGATTGTTGGAGTTCTTTTATATTTCTTTATGATAGAATCTGATGAGTTTTTAATAAATTCTATTATTATAGGTTTAATAATAATGATAATAGGTTTAATATTGTACATATTATTGCTTTATACACTGTTTGGAAGTATAATTGGTAAAGTAGATAAATTTAAGATTTATGTCAAAAAATCTATATATTTACTTTTAATAAGTTTTATTCCAGCCTTTATAATTTTTATATTTTATATTATCTTCTTTTTATTTATACCACTCATTGGTCCAATATTATTGTTGATATTAGAAATATTAGTGGGGATATTTTATCCACCTTATCTATATACTTTATATGCAGTTGCCATTGAGAATATGCAGTCATAAATATTAAGAAGCATACCCGCCAAATATTTTATATAATTGAAATTATGGAGTATTTAATAATATATGCTTTACATTGTTTAAATTACATGAAGGAAGTCTTTCATATAAATTTTTAAGTATTTATTTTTTATTTATTTCATGAAATGCTTTTATTGTGAAAAAGATGCAATTGTAAAAATTCCATATTCAAAATTATGGTTATGTAAAGATCATTATATAGAATATATACAAAGAAGAGTATTGGAAACAATTAAAAGATATAAATTAATTAAAAAAGGACAAAAAATATTGGTAGGAGTTTCTGGAGGTAAAGATAGTACATCATTATATCATATATTATTAAATATAAAAGATGAAATTGGTTTTGAATTAATTGGATTACATATAAATTTGGGAATATATGATTTTTCTAAAAAATCTTTGGAAGTTATAAAGAATTTTAGTAAAGAATATAATACTGAATTCATAATTTTGGATTCTAAAGAAATTATTGGAGCATATTTACCAGAAACATTAATAAAATTGGGTGCAAAAATATTACCAAATTATAAAGTAAAATATATAAGGCCTGCATGTAGTATATGTGGTTCATTAAAAAGATATATACTAAATGTTGTTGCAAATGAATTAAATGTAGATTATATTGCTTTAGGACATCATATGGATGATCTATTACCTTATATAATTAAAAATTTCTTTTTACAAGATTTGCATTCAATAAGTAAATTAGGTCCAAAAACAGAAAAAATAGATTCTTTAGTTGGAAGAATTAGACCATTATATGAAATATCCGAAGAAGAAATAAAATTATACGTAAAATTATCAAATATTCCATATTTAGAAGACCAATGTCCATTTAAATATGGTAGTAAAAGAATTGAAACAAAAATTAGAGAATTTTTAGATAAAATGGAAAAAGAAAATCCAGGATTTAAAATATCTTTGGCAAGAGCTATTGCAAGAAATATTAAATTTTATGAAAAAGAAGAAGAAATAAAATTAAATAAATGTAAATATTGTGGAATGCCAACATCAAAAGATATATGTGACTTTTGTAGAATAACAAAGAGAGCATTTGGTGAGCCTAAAGGATTATATGTTAAAGAAAAAATATCGGAAATTTTAAAAGGGATAAAATAGTTTTTTAATTTATGAAGGTATTATTTATAAATTTAGATAAAGATGAATATAAAATTATTAATATAGATTCTCAAGGAATTATTTCTTTAGGAGTAAAAATACATAATGAATATGAATCATGGAAAAAGGATGTTTATGATCCTTCAGTTCCATTTATATTTGGTTTAGGTCCATTTGTTGGGGGGAAATTATTTGGGGTTCATAGAATGGTTGCAATATTTAAAAGTCCATTAACAAGAACATTGCATTTTTCTTCAATTGGTGGTGTTGGATATAAATTTATGGGATCTGGAATTGATGCAATTGTAATTATTGGATATTCAAAAGAGCCTTCTGTAATTTTTATTTCTCCAAATAATATAAAAATTGAACCTATAAATTATGTAAATATATATAAAAATTATAAAGGTGCATATGCATTTTCAAGATATTTATTAGAAAAATATAATGATTTCTTTTCAAATTATAATGCTAGAGCAGTTGTTGTTGGAGAAGGATCTATTTATACATATAATGGGAATTTATTTTCATTTGATATATTTAATGGAGAATTTAGAATAGGTTCTGAAGATTTTTCTGGAAGAGGCGGTGCCGGATCTTCATTATTTAAAGGTCATAATATTTTGGGTATTGTTTCTGGTGGAAATTATAAATATAGATATGAAAAAGTAAATGATTTTCAATTAATAAATAAAATATTCTTAGAAAAATTTGGAAAAAGTTATATAGATGTTATTAATGAAAAAACAAAGAAATATAAATATGATCCAGAAACAGGATCAGGAGGAACTTTCGGAGAAAATTACCTATTATATAAAGAATTATTACCTTTATTTGGATATAAATCAATATATTATCCAAAAGAATTAAGGAGAAAACATTATGATAATATTATTGAATTATTTTGGAAACCTTTCCAGGAAGAGGTATTTATAAAGAGTAAATCATGGTTTACTTGTGGAGATTTATGTAATGTAGCATGTAAAAAAGTATATAAAGGTAAAAAAGTAGATTATGAACCTTTTCATTCTTTAGGTCCATTTATTGGTAATTATATATTTGAAGAGGCATTAAAATTAGTAGATTTAGTAGATCAATATGGAATGGATGTAATTGAAATTGGACATTTAATTTCATGGTTATTTGATTTAATTGAAAATAGATTATTAGAACCTGGAGAAATTGGATTAAATGAATATCCAATATTTAATTTTGAGAATTTTGATCCAAAAAATGATTCATATAAAAATTCAAAAATTGCAGAAAAAATTATTGAAGGATTGATTAAGAAAAATAATGAAATATTATATTTAATATCTGAAAAGGGGATAAGAATATCTTCTAAAATATTAAATGAAAAATATAAAGAAAGAATTAGGGATAATAAATTTAATGATTATGTTGTATATGTATCCTTTGGGAATGAAGGATATATTACCCCAAATTTATATTGGAGTCCAGGAATGGTTGCTCCAATGTATATTTTGGGAAAATATTGGACAGATTATTCAAATTCATTTGCAAGACCAGAAATTTTTGCAAGATTTTCATATGGAAGGGCAATAAATGAATCTTTAATAGAAGATCTAGGAATATGCAGATTTTATAGAGGTGTTTATGAACCAGTATTAGATAGATTATATAGAGAAATTACTGAAAAGGATTTGGATAAAAATTTATATAAAGAAATTGCCGAATATTCAATAAAAGCAAAAGCAGAACCAGTTCTATGGGAAAGTAAAAGGGCAATGGATCTTGTATCTACAATGTGTAGAGAATTAAATTCTAATGATTGGAAATTTGAGAAATATGAGGATTATGTTAAATGGTGGAAGGAATTTAAAGAAAGTTTAGATAAATATTTGGGATTAAAAAAATAATAGTTATCCCTATTTTAATCATCTGATATTAATAAAATTTTATAGAATGGTTTCAATAACATATTTATATATAACCTAAGTTATAAATATAATAATCATGAAAATTGAGAAACCTGAAATACATTATAATGCTTTAGATGTATTAGCAAATCAAATTGTAGGGATGACTTTGGAATATGGAGAAGTTGATATTGATTTTGTTTGGAATACAATAAAAAGATCCCATATATATAAAGATTTAACATATGAAGAGTTTTTAGAAATAATAAATTTCTTAGATTCAATAAAGATTTTAATATATGATAAAGAAAATAAAAAATTGATTAAAACAAGAAAAGGGTTATTTTATTTTTTAGATAATATTTCAATGATACCTGATGAAAAATCATATGATGTATATGATATAACAACAGGTCAAAAAATTGGTATATTGCATGAAGAATTTGTTGCAAAACATGGAAATCCGGGTACAATATTTATATTAAGAGGTTTACCATGGAAGATTGAAAAGATTGAAAAAAATAAGATTTTGGTTGGATTGGAGAAAGATTTTGAATCTGCAATACCATCTTGGGAAGGTGAATTATTACCTGTTCCATTGGAAGTTGCACAAGAAGCACAAGAAATAAAAAGAGATTTATTAAATTTTGATGAGCTAAAAAATCAAGAATTATATTTTTATCCAAATAAAGATAATATTTATATTGAACAATATAGAGATTGGTTTATTATTCATTCTCCATTTGGAACTAAAATAAATGATGCATTGTCAAGATTAATTTCTGAAATATTATCCGAAAAATATGGAATTGTTGTTGGGATAAAGACAGATCCTTATAGAATAATGTTAAAAGCAGGATATATTACAAAAGAAAATATTAAGGAAGTAATTGAAAATATTGATATAGATAATATTGAAAATATATTAGAGAAGGCAATAGTTAATACAGATCTATTTTTATGGAAATTTTCACATGTTGCAAAAAGATTTGGAGTAATTAAAAAAGATGCTGATTATTCAAAATCTACTTTAAGAAGAATTTTAGATCATTTAATTAATACACCAGTATATAGGGAAACATTAAATGAATTATTTATTGAAAAATTGGATATAAAGAACTTAAAGATGATATTAAAGAAAATAAAGGAAGGAAAAATAAAGGTAAATATTGTTGATAAAGAAAATATATCACCTTTAGCAATTTTAGGATTGGAAGAATATGTATCAGATGTATTGATTTCTGATAAATGGAGAGAAGTATTAAAATTGGTAAAAGAAAGAATTGAAAATACTGAATTAATATTTGTTTGTATGGCATGTGGAACAAAATATAAAATAAAAGTAAAGGATTATAATGAAAAATTTAAATGTAAAAAATGTGGAGGTCAATATTTTGGCGTTGCAAAAAGTGAAAAAGATTTAGAAGATGAGAAAAAATTAAATATAACTGCTGAATTATTAAGAAATTATGGTAAAAAGTTTGTATTTATTTATGCTGGTAAAGGTATAAGTTATTTATCTGCAAGATTTTTATTAAAGAAAGAATATAAAAGCGAGGATGAGTTATTAATGAATATTATTGAATATGAAAAGAAGGGTATAAAGTTTGCAAAAAAATAATATTTTAAATTTTTATTAAGAAAAATTCTTATGGGTCTTTTAGAAACATATAAAAAGTCTATTGATTTGGTAAAGGATCATATAGTAGAGAGTATAATATATGGTATATTATTTTATATATTATGGAGTTTATTATTTTTAATACCAATAATAGGAGCAATTTTATTTTCATATCTTTATCCAAGATTAACTAAATGGTATTATACAAAAGTTACAGGAGAAAATATTAATCCAGATTATAAAACATCATTCTTATCATTATTAATACCAAATCTATTATTTTCTATTGGTATAACTATAATATTAGTAGTATTAGTTAGTATTTTAATGCAGCTAGGATTAACTTTTACAAATATATTGAATATCAATAATCTACAACAATTAATATTGTTGGTTTATCTAATTTTCCATATTCTTCCATATGTTCTTTTAGGTATAATTGTTGGTATAATTATAATAATAACTAGTGTAATAGTTTGGTTATTATTATTATATAGTATTTATGGATCTATTTTAGGAAAAGTAAATAAATTATTAATAGATGCTGAGAAGTCTTTAACATTATTTGTATATTTGCTTGTATTTTATATTATTGCTAATATAATATTATTAATAATTGGTAAAATACCTTTATTGGGAAATATAATTGTAATAATTTTAAATATAATGATTGTATATCCAGCATCAAATCTAATATTACTACTAAAGGCTAAGGAATTGTAATTTTTTATATCTTTTTAAGATCTATTATTTATGGTAGTAGATATATATAAAAGTGCTTTTGAGTATATGAGAAAAAATTTTGCAGATAGTATATTATTTATTATTTCATCAGCAGTGCTAGGGTTCTTATCTGTAGCATTACCAATATTAGGAGCAATAATATATTCATATTTCTATCCAAATGTAGTATCCTGGTATTATACAAAAGTTACAGGAGAAAATATTAATCCAGATTATAAAACATCATTCTTATCATTATTAATACCAAATCTATTAGTATCAATAGGAATAATAGTTATTCTATATGGTACATATTACACTCCAGTACCAATTGAATATACGAACTTATCCGAATTAACAAATTATAAATATATATCATATAATCCAACATTAATAATTGTTGGATGGGCAATTATTATAATATCAATAATATTGAGTATATTACTTCTATATACATTCTATGGATCTATTTTAGGAAAAGTAAATAAATTATCAATATATTTTGAAAAATCATTGATATTATTTGCATATATACTATTATATTCAATAATTGCATCATTAATATTGGCTATTATATATATAATATACGTGTTAACAATTTCAATAAGTTATGGAATAGTAATATTTTTCATTTTATTAACTATATTTGTGGTACCAACAGTAACATTGGTAGCATTATTAAAGGCTAAAGAATTATAAAATTATTTTTTGATATTTTAACTTGATAATAGAGTTGTTACTTATTGGTTATAATTAATTTTAATCAAAAATCGAAAATCTTTTAAATTCTATCATAATTAAATAAATCATGGAAAAAGGATATAAAGGAAAAAATCCATATAGATATTTTATGATGAGAGGTAAGACCTTGGCAGTTTTGGGAGCATTGGGTGTATTAGGAGTAGCAGTATATTCTGCAGGAGCACCAACAATAGGTCAATTAGCTCAATCTATGAAGTCACAACCAACATCATGGACAGTAGTAGTAGGAGCAAATGCCAATGCAGCGGATGTTGTAGGAGCTTCAAATATAATTGCAGCTTTAGAAACATTTACAGTACCATCCACCCAAAATGTAGCAGTTACATTTAATGTAAGTTCTGTAAGTGCATCTCAAGTTCCATCTGGTGCATATCTATTTTATTCATCACAAGCACCACTTTACTTAGGTGATAATATAAACAAAACATATCCAGTATTACAAGTAGGATCTGGATCATTCCAAATAAGTGGACA
>JAPWTW010000006.1 GCA_028275885.1 Candidatus Nanopusillus sp. | reverse complement strand
TGCTAGAATTTGGTTCATATATTATATTAAATCTGTTACTATTTGGTATATCATAATTATGGCTAACTCCACTATATATAAAATTTACATTTTTAATATAATCTATGTAATTATAATAGCAAAGACTGTTTATTATCCTACATAAACCACTACTTCTTGAAGGTATTATATTTCCATTATTACATATAATATTACTTCCATTTATGGATATAGTATTTCCATTATTATCTGTGAATGTTATTACAGAATTATTTATATTTATTGGAACATTTCCACTATTATAGATATTAAAATATAATATATTATTTGAACAATATACATTACTTATTGTAAAAGATATTATTTGAGATTGTTGATTAACTAAATTATTTGATGAAGATGTTAATGAAGAAAACATACCTGAAGTAAATGCATAAAATATTCCAGCAATTGCAACAGTAATAACAATTATTAATATAGATGCTATTATTGGAGAAATGGATCTAATATACATATAATATCTTTTTTTTTAGTTTATAAAGGTTTTGTGTTTACAATAAATGGTATTTTAGATAAAATTATGATCTATAAAATGTATAAAAAATCTTGAATGGGACCGCGGGGATTTGAACCCCGGACCTCCACCTTGTAAGGGTGGCGTCATAGCCACTAGACCACGGTCCCCTCATTTAATATTTTTTGGTAAAAATTTTAAAATACTATTGAAGATTCATATTCAATTTCTGGGGTCTTTAAATATACAATAATTTTATCCTCTTTTATTTTTCTTCTTATTGATAATAAACCTTTATCTAAGTAAATATTAAATACGTAATATTCTAGTTCATTCATTTCATTACTTTTTGTTAGTCTTTCGCAATCAATTATTTTACAATTTTTTATATTTAATATTTCAAAATCAGAAGTCATATTTGAACCTGCTATAAACGTTAATCCATTCTCTTGAGATAGTCTAATATAATATTTATCTCTTACGCATTCTATATACGTTCCTTCTCTATATTGCCCCCCACTTATTTTACAGAAAATTTCAAATTCTTTTTTGATTTTATTTTCCATCATATTCCCAATTCTTTTCTTACTTCTGGGCTTATTCTATCTAAACTCCACCTATTTTCAAAATCTATTTCTATTTTCGAATTTTCATATATATTTAATTCTTTTAATTTCTCATCTATTTGTTCTAAAATTGCTGATATAAATGGACAAAGAGGTGAGGTAGGCAAAAATTTTATAATATATATTCCATTTTCTTCTCTAATTTCTTCTATTTCTCCTAAAGATACTATATCATATCCAAGTTCTGGATCTACCACCTCTCTTAATTTATTTAATATATCTTCAATCTTTACCACTTCTTTGTTTTAATATACATGAAAGCACTATATGCAGCTACAGCACCTTGTGCTGCTGCAGTAACAACTTGTCTTAAATTACATATTTGTGTTGTTACATCCCCTGCAGCAAGTAATCCTGTTATATTTGTTTTTCCACATTGATCTACAACTATATGTCCACTTTCATCAATATTTACATTTAAACCTTTAGCAATCTCTGATAATGGCGCTAATCCTATTGCTATGAATAATCCATCTAATTTTATTGAACTAATTTCTCCTGTTTTTGTATCTTGCAAAATTACTTCTTCAACTTTTTCTGTTCCTTTTATTTCTTTTACAACTTTATTTAATAAGAATTTAATTTTTGGATTCTTTTTTGCTTCTTCAACTTCTATAGGATCTGCTCTAAATTCATCTCTTCTATGAATTATATATACCTCTTTTGCATGTTGTGCAAGTACTTGTGCATCGTGAAAGGCACTATTTCCTCCACCAATTACCCCAACAATTTTATCTTTAAAAAGTGGAGCATCACATTCTGCGCAATATGATACACCTTTTAAATTTTCTCCTGGGACATTTAATCTTTTTCTTTGAGAACCAGTTGCAATTATAACAACTTTTGCAATGAATTCTTTGCCTAAATTTGTAAGAACTTTAAATCTTTCATCAGGCAATTTTTCAATTCTAACGACGTTTTCTAATAGTGTTTTAGCTCCATATTTTTCTGCATGTTTTTTAAATAATTTTCCCATTTCAGATCCTTTGATATTTTCCAATCCTGGATAATCGTCAATAATATTTGCATCATTCAATGTTCCTCCAATATCTTTTGTTATTACTAATGTTTTTAATCTATATCTTCCACAATATAATGCAGCAGTATAACCAGCAGGACCCCCTCCTACTATAATAACATCCCATTCTTTATCTAAATTTTCTGTAGTAAATATATTACTCACTGATAAATTTATCGGCATAGAAAAAATATGTTTAAAAAGATTTATAAATGGAAACTTTAATAATTTTGGGAAATAGGTACTTTGATTATTATTCCTATAGGTCCTCTATAATTTATTTGATCTGGTGATATTTCTACTGGTTTTCTATTCATACTCTTTTCTAATTGACTTTGTTGAGATCCTCTATAAAATATTTTAATAATAATTCCATCTAATTTAGATCTATATGGATTAGATAATTCCTTATTATATTTTGCTAAATCTTCTGTAATTTTTTCATAATGATATTCTGGTATAATTATGGTTGCAATTACATTGATTGGATTTTTGGGTTTTGATATTCAAATATAAAGCCCTATATATTAACCCGTACTTATTATTGTTATGGGTTTGTTTTTATATCAATTGTTCTATATTTACTAAAAATATACCTATTTAGAGACCTTTTCTAAACTTTCTCTTATTTTGTTAGCAAATATTTCCATTTCTACAATAGCTCCTTCCCATTCCGTTAAAACTTTTCCATCTTTATTTATTATTGCAATATGTGGTACGCCATATACTTTAAATTTTTCGGCAAATTCCGGAAATTCATAAGATTCAATCATTATTCCCCTAATATTACTTTTTACCATTGCAAATTGATGAGAATGGTGTGTCATATATGGACAATATGGACATGTTGGGGTTACAAATACATAAATATCTATGGGTTCATTTATTGATGCTAATTTTTTTGCTGTAGCTCCATCTATGTCGAAATGATCATTTGATACATGTATTATATCTTCTAAGAATATTGGAAATTCTTCTCCAGATGGTAATCCATAATATATAATCCCTGGATATTTCTTAAATACAAATATTGGGCCTCTTCTATTTCCATATTTATCTATTAATAAGTTTTTACTTTTCATTTCTTCTTCTACTTTTGGATCATATGCATCTAGGAATTCGAACTTTATTTTACTATTTATTTGCATTAATAATTCTCCAATTTTTCTTGCGAAATCACTAGTTTCTTTATTATTTTTTTCATCTAGGTATACAACTATTTCTACCGGATTTTTCAAACTTTTATCAAACATTTCTTTTAATATTTTTTTGTCTTCTTCGCTTAAAATTTCTTCAGCCATTTAGTAATATATAACACCATTATTTTATAAATTTATCATATATCTATTAATTCATTTAATTTTCTCAAAGATCTTAACTTAAAATTATTATTAACTTTTGCTTCTTCAATCGCATTTTTTAATAATTCTGCTTCTTCTAACATTAATGCTTTTTTAACATAATATGGTTTTCCAACCTTTGTTCCATGCGCAAATGTATATATTATTGGATCTTTCCATGATAATTCACTTCCATATATTATTTTTGCAGTATATGCTAGTGCTCTTAATAGTCCAGGTCCAAGACCTTTTATAAATAATAGATCTTTGAAATTCTCTACAGTTCTATTAATTTCTAATGCTTTCCAATATATTTTATCAGGTATTTTCAAATAATAAGGTAATTCTTGATAAAATATATATTTATTGTCATCATCTTTATTAATATATTTTAATATAGTGTTATTTTTATTTTGATAAGATTTTAATCTTATTATATATTCTTTTATTTTCTCTATCCTTTCATTATTAATTATTTCCAAAATATCTTTCCTTAATTCTTCAGATTCCTTTGATGATAAATTTAATGTTTTTGTATTTGATCCAAAACCAATTTGTGAGTCATCAAAATAATTTATATTTATCCAATGAAATCTCCTAACCTTTTGTTCTTTTATTGACATTTTTTGGTTTATAATTGTCATATTACCTTTTTCGTCAGAAATTAAAAAATGAAAATATAAATTATACCCATCTTGAATTAAATAATTATCAACTTTTGCGGAAGTTATTGATACATCTTTTATTTTATCCTTTAATTTATCCTTTATATCTATTTTTTCTATCTCTTCTGTTATTTTAGAATCCTTTCCCTTTCCTCCTAAAACAATTATTGGTAAATTATCTTCTGTAGATATTTCTTTCAATGCTTTTAGTGTTACAGTAGTCATTCCAGAATAATTCCATTCAAATCCAAGTAAGCATGCTAAAGAATTGAACCATAATGGATTCGAATATCTTTTTATTAATTCTTCTGTTCCAAATTCTTCAATAATTACTTTTACTATACTTCTTTCTAATTCTTTTAATTCTTTATAATGTGGAACAGGTCCTTTTGCCAATCTTAATTCAACATCACCTATCTTTTTCATTATAAATTATTTATCTAAATTGTACTTAAAAATATGTTTTATATATTTATTTCTAATAATATTGGGACATGATCAGATCCAAAAATATTATCCAATATATCTGCATTAACTATTTTATCTTTTAAATCTTTACTTACTATACAATAATCAAGTCTCCATCCTTCATTTTTCTTTCTTGCAATAATTGAATATGAAAACCAGCTATATTTTCTTATATTTCCTTTTATATACCTAAATGTATCAATAAATCCTAAAGATAAAAAATGATCGAACCATTGTCTTTCTTCATCTGTAAATCCAGCATAACCTTTCAAATTTATTGGATCATATATATCAATATCCTTATGTGCTACATTAAAATCTCCACAAATTATGCATGGTTTATTTAAAGATAGTACATATTTTTCAAATTCTTTATCAAATTCTAATTTAAAATCCAATCTTTTTAATGTTCCAACTCCAGCATTTGGAAAATATACATTTATTAAATAAAATTTATCATATTCCATAGTTATAACTCTTCCTTCAATATCAAATTTTTCAATTCCAATTCCATATTTTATATTATTTGGTTTTATTTTTGCTAATGTTAATACACCGCTATATCCACTTTTCTTTGCAGGAAATGAATATATATTATATCCAAGTAATTGAAAAGTTAATGGTATTTCTTTTGTTTTTATTTCTTGAAATAGATAGAAATCTGCATTATATTTTTTAATAAAGTCAATTAAACCTTTTTGAATTATAGATTTTAATCCATTAACATTCCAAGATATTATTTTCATTTTATCAGTTTCCGGGTTCTACATCATTTTTCAGCCTACATTTATTCATCATTATTTATATTATATACTTTAACAAAGTTATTAAATATTATTTCTTCCAATTCTTTCTTATCTATATCCTTTATTTCAGATATCTTTTCTAATGAGTATATTATCTTCCATGAATTATTTACTGCCTTGTCTTTTTCTATTGGATCTAAATATGGAGAGTCTGTTTCAGTTAAAATAAATTCTAATGGTACATCTTTTACAATTTTTTGAAATCCAGAATCTCTATAAACAATTGTTGGTATTGATAAATAACAATTTATTTCAATTGCTTTGTCTACTAAAGAAGGTTTCCAAAATGAGTGTAATACTCTTTTATTATTATAACTTGTTAATATATCTAATACCTCTTTTTCAGCTTTTCTACTATGAATTATTACTGGTTTCTTCAATATATCAGCTAATTCTAAAAATTTTTCAAAATATATTTTTTGTTTTCTAATTTTATCTTCATCTACATTAGAAAAATCTAATCCAACCTCTCCAATTGCCAAAAATTTTTTATCCTTATTTTCTTCAATAAATTCCAATATTTTTTCTATATCATCATCATTCATCTTTACAATTTCTTCAGGATATAATCCTAAAGCATAATATATTATATCATACTTTCTAGATTCTTCAATTACTATATTTATACTTTTAACATCTATAGAATTTTCAATTATATATTTTACGTTTCTTTCAATATTTTCCTTTATTTTTTCATCTACATTTTTGTATAAAAATAGATGTGCATGATCATCAACTATCATAATTAAAACTTTTTCTTTAAATATATTAAAAATATATCTTCAAAGAAAATGTGTTTATTATCTATTATCCTATAATCATAAAATTTTGAATATTTGTTTAATATATATTGTGGGTTAGTTATTGAAGACATTATTATCAATATTTCTCCAAAATTATTTAATTTAGTTATACTTTGATATAAAAATCTATCAATTGTCTCATATCCAAACTTTCCTCCAGAAATCCATCGTTTTACTTTTACTCCTTCATAACTTACTTCTGGTAAATATGGGGGGTTAAATAATATTAAATCAAACTTTTCATTTATATTATTAAATAAATCAGAATGATAGAATTTTACTGGTAAATTTATTTTTTCTATATTTTTATATAAATAGTCTAGATCAGAATTATTATTTATGTAATTTATATAAAAGTTTATTTTAGATAATTTTAAGCATTCTTCAGATATATCGGAAAAAGAAACATCTTTTGTATATTTATATGCCTCTAAACCTTGGATTCCAGACCCACATCCCATATCTAATACTTTTTTACCTCTAGCAAATTCTTTTATATGATCATTTAATAAAAAAGAATCTTCTTTTGGAGGATAACATTCAAGATCATAGACCTTATAATATATTATTAAATCATTATGTTTTACATATTCAAAGTTCATATAATATTTATTTAAGTTTTAATTTAAATTATTAATTTATGTCAGATAATGAAATATGGACTGAAAAATATAGACCAAAAAGATTGGATGACATAAAAGGACAAGGTGAGATAGTAAAAAGATTGAAGGCATTTGTAGAAAGTAAAAATATGCCCCATTTATTATTTGCTGGACCTGCGGGTGTTGGAAAAACAACTGCTGCATTGGCACTTGCTAGAGAATTATATGGAGATAAATGGGAGCAAAATGTATTACAATTGAATGCTTCAGATGATAGAGGAATAGATGTTATAAGAGAAAAGGTAAAAGAATTTGCAAGAACAAAACCAATTGGAAATGTTCCATTTAAAATTGTGTTCTTAGATGAGGCAGATGCAATGACAAGAGATGCACAACAAGCTTTAAGAAGAATAATGGAAGAATATTCTTCAGTAACAAGATTTATATTAGCATGTAATTATTCATCAAAAATTATAGAACCAATACAATCTAGAACTGTCATATTTAGATTTAAACAATTGGATAAAAAAGATGTATTTGAATTATTAAAATCAATAGCTGAAAAAGAAAATTTAAATATAAGTGATGATGCATTGGAAGCAATATATTATATTTCAGAAGGTGATATGAGAAAATCAATAAATATATTGCAAGCTGCAGCTTTATATTCTAAAGATATAACTCCAGAGTTAATATATGAAGTTACATCTATAGCAAAACCACAAGAATTACAGGAAGTATTAAAATTAGCATATGAAGGAAAATTTGCTGAAGCTAGGGAAAAATTAATAGATTTAATGATAAAATATGGTCTTGCAGGAGAAGATATAATTAAATATTTATCAAAGGAAGTTTATTCAATGAATATACCTGAAAAAGAAAAATTAGATATAATATATTATGCTGGAGAAATAGAATATAGATTATTAGAAGGTTCAGATCCAATAATACAACTGGGTGCTTTGCTAGCGTATATAGGGCTTAGAGGTTTACAAAATAGAAAATAATTTTTGATAATCATTTTTGAAATTCAAGAATATAAAGCAATCATTTATATTTTAGAAAAGTGTAAAATTTTACATGCCATATAATATTGAATATGAATTTAAGATTCCAAAATATATAATAGAAGGTATTTTAGATGAATATAATGTTGAAGATTTGCATAAGAATGAAGATATTATGATAAAAAGATTAATATTTGATTATATATTGAATAAATATCCAGATTTATTTGATATAGATGATAAAAAATATGAAGAAATTATAAAAAATATTAAGATTGAAGACAGAGGAAATAAATATATATATATGTTTATATATATGTAGATCAAAATTAATTTTATGGATATATCAAGGATACCTAAATTTGTAATTTGGGTTGGTATAGCAGCTTTTGTAATAGTTGTACTATATGCAATATATACATATTATGTAACATCATATTTACCCCCATATTTAGAATATTTTACATATAATTGTCAATATGCAAATGGAACATCTCTTATTATAATTACTGCAAAAAAAAATTTGGAAAATGTAACTGTATATAATTTTTATGAAAATTCAACATGTAATTTGGGAAATATAAATTATGGATCTATGAATGCATGTATTGTAAATAATAATGTTATTATAGGAAATGCGTATGTAAGGGTATATTATATTGTAAATGGTAATCAATATGAAGCTATTTTACCATGTAAAATAGTTGAAAGTGGAGGTGGTATACTGAGAGGATTTTTCTCTTTATTTGGTCATTAAATAAAAATTAGAAAATCTTGATTTTTATTATTTTGTTTCATTTTTGCACTATATGGTTTCTCATTAAATATAATTGAATAATTGTCTCTTTAAGAGTGTTCTCTAATATAGATCAAGCTTTCTCTAATATTATCAAATACTATTTCATTATAATTAACTAATAATATATTAAGAAAATTTTTCAAAATATTTTAATAATCTAAATTAAAAATATAAATAATGGTTGAACCATGGATAAAAAAATATGCACCCAAACATATTAACGAAATAATTAATCAATCAGAGGCTATTGGAAAAATAAAATCTTTTATAGAAAAATATCCAAATGTAAATAAGAAAGCATTATTAATATATGGACCTCCTGGTGTTGGAAAGACATCATCAATATATGCAATTGCAAATGATTTAAATTATGAAGTTGTAGAATTAAATGCTTCAGATAATAGAAATGCAAGGGTTATACATGAAAAATTAGGAGAAGCAATAAAAGGAAAACCATTTTTTAAGAAAGGAAGGATAATATTGGTTGATGAAGTTGATGGATTAGCAGGATTTCAAGATAGGGGTGGGGTTGGAGCATTGGCAAAAATAATAGAAGAATCAAGATGGCCAGTAATATTAACTGCAAATGATCCATGGGATCCAAAATTTAAGAAATTAAGAGATTTATGTGATATGGTTGAATTCAAAAAATTATCAAATTATGATATAATAAGGCAATTAAAGAGAATTTGTGCAAATGAAAAAATAACAATTGATGATAATGTATTATCTGCACTTGCAGATAGATCTTCCGGAGATTTAAGGAGTGCAATAAATGATTTACAAGCATTAGCAATGATGAGTAGTCATATTACATTAAAAGATTTAGAAGTTTTAGGTTATAGAGAAAGAGAAATTACAATATTTAAAGCACTGGGTCAGATGTTTAAGGCAAATACAATAATGGGGGCTACATTACCATTTGCAGATGTAGATATGGATCCTGAAGAAATTAAAGCATGGGTTGAAGAAAATATATCTAATGAATATGAAAATATAAAAGAAATATATGAAGCCTATAATTGGTTATCATTAGCAGTTGTATTTTATGGAAGAATTTATAAAAGACAATATTGGGATCTATTAAAATATTTTACAACTTTAATGTATGCTGGTGTTGCATTAGCAAAAGAAAAGAGATATAATAAATTTACAAAATATAGGATGCCACAATATATAAGAAAATTATCTCAAAATAAAGAAATAAGAGAAAAAATTGAAGAATTATCAAAAAACTTACAAAAGAAGGTTCATACATCAAAACATAGGGTTAGAGAAGTATATATAAATACATTAATAGTTTTAATGAAAGAAAATGAAAAAATAGGAAGAAAATATGCAGAAATATTGGGATTTAATGAAAATGAAATATCATATATAAAAGGGGCTGTAGAAAAATTATGAAAGAATTAAATAAAAAGAATATAGAAGAGATATTTAAGAAAATAGAAGAATACTATAATATAAATATAGATAGGTCAATAATAAAGAAATATAGATTTTTTATTAATAAAGATAAAATATATATGTTTAATAAGAATTTTCCAGATTTTTTAGATGAAAAATATATAAAAAAATATGGTTTATATGTAATTAAAATAGAGAAAAATAATAGATATAGATTTAGTATAGAAGGTGCGCAGATTTTTGGAATAAATTCTAATAAAAGTATTGAAATAAAAAAAGAAAATATTTTTTATAAATATAATGAAAACATAAAATTGGAAAAAAATTATGAGAATGGTTTTTATATTGCAAAAGATAATAATGATATTTTGTGTAGTGTTTATATTAAAAACAATATATTAAAAGATTTTATACCAAAAGAAAGAAAAATAAATTATACCTTTACTAAAGATAAGCCAGAAAATACATATGTAAATAAATAGTATACTCCAATATTTAATAATGCACTCAGCCATATCATAACTGTTGCATCTAAGAACATTCCAAGTTTAGATCCCCCATCTATATTTTTTATTGTTCCAGCCAGTATAAAAGCTTCAATAATAGATATTATGAATATATAATCTTGCAATATATACAGAGGTAATGAAAATGTATATATATTTATACCAATTTGCGTTACTGCAGAACCAAGTGCTGTAGATACACCTTGAAACATTTGATTTAACAAATATAATATCTGAGCAACTATAAATAGAATTGCTATAAATGCTATATATGTTCCATATATAATACCCCTTAAATTAGATATAAATTGAGATTTTCTAGACCTAAGTTCAATTATCTTTATTAATATATTATATAACATATCTCCTGCTTTCTTTGTATCTCCATTATATGATAAAACTTTTTCAAATACCTTTATTATTTTTTCTGCAATCGAACTTCCCAATTCAACTATAAAATATCTCCAAGATTCAGAATAATTTTTTGTTATATTTATTCTTTTCTTTAATCTATTAATATCCTCATTTAATAAACCAAAATCATGTATAACAACATTATCTAATATTTTTGTTTGATTACTTCCAAATATTTGTGAGTATTCTATTATACTACTAAAGAATGCTGGAAAATGACTTTCTTTTATTTTTAATGTTCTTTCTAACAATGTCATCCTATAACTTACATATGCTAAAGGTGTAGCTGCTATTGCAAATGCCTCTAATAATTGTAATTTTAATACTAAAAATAATGCTAGAAATAATATATAAGATAAAAATGATAAAAGATAAAATAAATATCTTATTTCTACATATTCTTTTGGTTTTTCTTTTGAATGAGACCATAATCCGTCATCTGGAATATAATATTTTGATACATAATATATAAGTAAATTAATTACAATGAATATTATAAAGAAATTTACTAGCAAAAATACTATATTTGTGCTTACTAAGAATGGTATAAATAATATTAAAGAAAATGCAAATCCTAAAGATGATAATAATGATATTACAAATTCATCTAATAATCTTATATTTTCTAAACCTTTTTCATAATTTGCTTCATATATTGCTAATTGAGTTTCATATTCTTTATATAAAAATTCTGAAATTTCTTCACCTATATCAATTGATGTTGCAAATCTTTCTAGAAAACTCTTAAAATTACTATTTGGAATATATGGCAGTACATATCTTATAGCCTCTGGAATTGTATAATTATATTTATTTGTTAAAAAAAGTATTTTTGACATATAATAATTTATATCCTTAAATTCTGATTTTTCTTCAATTGAAATTTCTAATAATCTTCTAGTATTATTTGTAGAAAATGAAAGAGAATATAAATATGCTATATAATATAGTAAAGATTTATCTAAAGATTTTTTTGTTTTATAGTATTCTAGGAATATAACCTCTAATGAAAAAACAATTGCAGATAAATATAAAATTGGATAATATATTTTTAATATTGGTATATTTTTTCCTATTATAATTATTAATAAAATTGTTATGCTAAATATTATAGTAATCTTTCTAAGGCTCTTTTTTATAATATCACTAATAAATTCATACATATCTTAATAGTTAATGTGAGTTATTATAAAGATTTAAATATGTTTTATATATAAAATATAGCCATGGAAAATATAATATCTGTTTATGATAAGGAAGGTAATAAAATAAAAGAAATAGAATTACCAGAACACTTTAGATCTGAAATAAGAGAAGATATAGTATATAAGGTATTTAGAGCATATATGTTAAGTCATAGAGTACCATATGGTCCATATGAATATGCAGGTATGGAAGCTTCTGCATGGACGTCAAAGAGAAGGTATGCATATAGATCATCATATAAAAGGGGTATATCAAGGGTTCCTAGATCGATATTTGCAAAAATTGCTGGTAATTTTATATGGATAGCTAGAGTAATACCAAGTGCTGTAAAGGGAAGAAGGGCACATCCACCAAAACCTGAAAAAAATTGGTATAAAAAAATAAATAAAAAGGAAAAAAGATTAGCAATATTGTCTGCAATTTCTGCATCTTCAAATATTGATTATATAAAAAATAGATATACAAAATCTTTTATTTATTTAAATGAAGCAATTAGTACTTTTGGTCTACCAATTGTTATATCTGATCTAGAAGAATTAAGAAAAGCAAAAGAATATAGAGAATTATTTAATAAATTAAAAATAGCAAAATTTATTGAATATGTAAAAGAAAATAAAAAACAAAGGGCTGGAAAGGGAAAAATGAGAAATAGGAGAATAAAAAAATATAGAGGAATCTTATTTGTATTATCATCTGATTCTGAATTGCCAAAAATTTCTATTGATGGTGCTGAATTTTCAAAAGTAAACAAATTAAATATAGAAAAATTGGCTCCTGGTGGTAAATTGGGTAGATTTATTATATGGAGTGAAAAAGCAATAGAAGATTTAAGAAATTTATATATATGAAAATTATAAAATGGACATAAAAGATGTTATACTTTATGCTGAATTAACAGAAAAAGATATGTATTTACTTGATAAATATAATAAGGTTGTTTTTATTGTAAATAGATCTGCTACAAAGAAAGATATAAAAGAAGCTGTTGAAAAATTATTTAATGTTAAAGTAAAGAAGATAAATACTTTGATAGATTATAAAGGAAGGAAAAAAGCATATGTAACATTAGAAAAAGAATATAAGGCTCAAGATATATTATCTAAATTAGGTTTAATGTAAAATGGGTGGAAATACACTATTACAGCAAAGATTAGGTAAAGGAGGGAATATATATAGAGTTCCAGATTTTTATTCTGTAGGTAAATTTTCCCTCAGACCTTTAGATGAAAAAGAAATGAAAGATAAAGTAAAAGGGTTTGTAGTAGATATAATAAAAGATAAGATTCATTATGCTCCAATTGCTAAGATAAGATTTGAAACTGGAGAAACAATTTTAGTTCCTGCTGTTGAAGGTTTATATGTTGGGAAAGAAATTTATGCTGGTGTAAATGCTCCAGTAGAGAATGGAAATATTTTACCATTAAAGGTTATTCCAGATGGTTCAAATGTTTGTATGGTAGAAATTTCTCCAGGTGATGGAGGAAAAATTGCAAGAACATCAGGAACATCTTGTGTATTAGTTCAAAAAACAGATAAATATGCAATATTAAAATTACCATCTGGAAAAACAAAAATGGTTAATTTATATTCTAGAGCAATATTGGGAACAGTTGCTGGGGGTGGAAGAACAGATAAACCATTTGTTAAAGCTGGGAATAAATATTATTTTAAAAAAGCTCATCATAGAAAATGGCCAATTAGTAAGCCAACTGCAAGAAATGCTGCAGACCATCCATTTGGGGGTAAACATAAAAGAAATAAAGGTGGAATGACTCCATTACCTAAACATGGATATCCAATAAAGTATGGTAAATATGGCTCAAGAAGAACTGGAAGAAAAAAGGCAACCTAAAATGGCACAAGGAAATATTTGGTTGGTTAGTTTAGAAGAATATATAAAAGCAGGTGTTCATATAGGTACAAAAATAAAGAATAAACAAACAAAAAAGTTTATTGCTAGAATAAGATCTGATGGATTGGCGATTATAGATGTAATGAAATTAGATGAAAGATTAAGATTATCAACAAAATTGCTATCAAAATATGAGCCATATCAGATATTAGCAGTTGGTAGAAGAGAGGCTGCAAGAAAACCATTACAAATGTTAAATAAGTATACGGGAATAAATGTTTATCCGAAGAGATATCCTCCAGGATTGTTAACAAACCCGGCTTTAGATATATTTAAAGATGTAGATGTTGTTATAATAACAGATCCAATACTTGATAGAAATGCATTATTGGATGCATATAGAACTGGAAAAATAACAATTGCCTTTGTTGATACAAACAATTCTTTAAGCTATATAGATATTGCTATACCAGCGAATAATAGAGGAGCAAAATCTTTAGCCTTATTATATTATATTATTGCTAGAGAATATTTAAGAAATAGAGGATTATTATCAAAAAGAGGAGAACTACCTATATCTTATGAAGAATTTATGGAAAAGGGTCTAGAAGAGGAGGAAGAATAATTTTATATATTAAGAAATTTTATAATATTATATGGTATTGAATTTTATAAAAAATCTTTTTGGAAGAAAGAATGATGAAGATATAAATATACAAAGAGATTTTATGAATTATCCGCTAGAAGGGCCAGAAAATTATCCTCCAGGCCCATATCCAACTGGACCATTACCACCTCCCCCATTGCCACCACAAATTCAAAATCAAAATACATTTCAACAAAATCAATTCCCAGGACAATTAAACCCTCAAGCATATTTACCAAATTTTCCACAGAATTATGGATATACTAATCAATATACAAATCAAGTCGATTATAATACTATACAAATATTAAATACAAAATTGGATACAATTGCAACAAAGTTAGATAATATAATTGCTCTATTAAATAATTTACTTCAATATTTTCAATATTATAGGCGTTAATGAATTTATATCAATTTTTTTATCAATATTTCATCTATCCAGTAATAGGATATCAATATAAATACAATGTATATAATACATTTTTATACGGATTATTATTTGTTATTGGTTTTATTCTTTTCTATTATTTTTTTGTAAAAAATAAAAAAGTAATTATTGATAAATATTTTTTATTAGATCTAATTATTTTAACTTTAATATTTATTATTCCAAGGGTAAATATAGATCTTGGTTATACAGTGAGAACATATTTATTATTTACACCTTTATTAGAATTATGGATCTTAATATCTTTTTTACCAGTTCTTTTTTTATATAAATATAGAAAATATTACTTATATATATTATTGGTAATTTTAATATTGGAAGTCTCATTTTTCATTTTTGGAAGGCCAATAAATTTATTACCATTTTTAATATTTGTTCTATTATTTCCTCTTTTAATTTATTTATCATATAAAGAAAAATTGTTTTATTTATCAATATTTGGCGAAATATATGAGACTATTTTTTCAATTATTTCTATATATTATTTTAATTTACAATCAGAACATCTGCTATTAAACATTCTTATTTTTCAATATAGCAATCCTTTATTATTTTATGGATTAAAATTATCTTTAACATTATTTATTGCACTCTATACAAAATATTATTTAAAGGATGACTTAGGAAATGTAATATATGTAATGTTGTTTTATTTAGGATTCCTACCAGGCTTAAGAGCTAGTCTTATAGATATATTAATATGAAGTATAGAGAAATATGGAAAGTATATGGAAAAGTATTTGATAAAAATACATTATACTATTTAGATAAATTGTATAAAGATCATTATATAGAAGATGATTTAACATTAATATCTGAGGGAAAGGAAGCAATTGTTGTAAGATCTGGAAAATTTGCAATAAAGATATATAAAATAATGTCAATAAGTTATAAAGAACAGATAAATTATCTAAAAGCTGATCCTAGAATATATAAATTTCCAAGAACAAAGATTGGAATAATATATACATGGGTAAAAAAAGAATATATGAACTTAAGAAAAATGTATAAAAATTTGGTAAGAGTTCCGATTCCATATTTGTATAAAGGAAATATATTGGTAATGGAATATATAGGTTATGAAAAAGGTCCATTATTATTACATGATTGTTATGATTTAATTGAAAATAAGGAAGAATTGTTTTTTGATATATTAGATCAATATAAAAAAATATATAATAAGGCTAAATTAATTCATGGCGATTTTTCAGAATATAATATAATTATATTTAATAATGTTCCATATATAATAGATGTGTCGCAATCAATACCAATTGATTCTCCATATTCTGAAGAATTTCTTAATAGAGATCTAAATAATGTACTAAATATATCTAAAAAACTAAATTTAAATTATGATATAAAATATATAAGAGAGTATATTGGTATTTAAAAATTATTCTTAATTTTCTATATAATGGATGTTAAAGACCTTGAATTACAAATGTTAATAGAAGAATTAAGTAAATACAATGGTAGAGCTACTGAACTGATTTCATATTATATACCAGCCGGATATGATTTAACTAAGGTTTTAGATCATTTAAGTTATGAATATTCAACTGCACAAAATATTAAGGATAAAAATACTAGACAACATGTAATGGACGCATTGGCAAAAATTATAAATTATTTAAAGGGATTAAAAAAGACTCCAGATAATGGTTTAATAATATTTTGTGGAAATATCTCAAATAGACCTGGTGATGTTGATATAAGGTTATGGGCAATAGAACCTCCAGACAAATTAAATATTAGATTATATAGATGTGATTCTAAGTTTGTATTAAATCCGTTAAAAGAACTAATATCACCAAAACAAATATATGGATTAATTGTTTTAGATAGAGGTGAAGCTTCTATAGGAGTATTAAAAGGTAATCAATTAATAGTATTGGAAAATAAACAATCGTGGGTTCCTGGTAAAATAAGGGCTGGAGGACAATCTTCTGTAAGATTTCAAAGATTAATAGAGCAGGATGTTCATTTATGGTTAAAATATTTAGCAGATGAAATTAGAAATTATTTTGAAAAGGATTTGGATAAATTGGCTGGTATTTTGGTGGGAGGACCAGGATTACTTAAAGAGCAATTTGTTAATGGAGATTATTTACCATATCATTTTAAACAAAAAATTTTGGGTGTATATGATACAGCATATTCAAATGAATATGGCTTAAAAGAATTATTGGAGAGGGCAAAGGATGTATTAGAAAAAACAGAATATGTAAAGGAAATAGAATTAACAAAATTATTTTTTGAACATCTTGGAAAAGGTACTGGTTTAGTAGTTTATGGATTTGATGATGTAAAAAAAGCATTAGAAATTGGTGCAGTAGATACAATATTAATATCTGAAGATTATAAAGATAAGATTAAAGAATTAATTGAATTAATTGAACAAACAAACGCAAAAGTTGAAATAATATCAAAAAATCATCCTGAAGGGGAACAATTTTCAAACTTTAAAATAGGTGCAATATTAAGATTTAAAATATGATAGATTATAATAAAATATTATCTAAAATAAAACCATCTGAGGAAGAAAAAAGGAGAGTATATAATATAATAAATGAATTTTTTGATATATTAAGATCGAATAATTTAGAGCCATTTTTAGGAGGATCATTCGCAAAAGATACATGGATAAAAAATGATTTTGATGTAGATACTTTCCTATTATTTAAAGATGATAAAAATATATCTAATATTATTGAAAATGTATTGAAGAAAGAGAATTTGGATTATATAAGGATAAGAGGTTCTAGAGATTATTTTAAAGTAAGTTATAAAGGTTTAATATTTGAATTAGTTCCAATATTAAAAATAAATGATATAAAAGAAGCAAAAAATACTACAGATCTATCACCATTCCATGTTAAATATGTATTAAGTAAATTAAATGAAAAAATGAAGGATGAAGTTAGATTACTAAAGGTATTTACAAAAAATATAAATGTTTATGGAGCAGAATCTTATGTTAGAGGATTTTCTGGATATGCAGTAGAACTAATATTAATAAATTATGGATCTTTTGAAAATACAATAAAGAATGTATCTACTTGGAGACCAAAGGTAATAATAGATTTAGAAAAATATTATAAGGATTATGATGAAATAAAGAGAAATTTATCAAAAGATAAAATAAGATCTCCAATAATAATAATTGATCCAACTGATAAATATAGAAATGTTGCAGCTTCAGTTTCTTTACAAAAATTTTCAGAATTTATATATTATTCTAGAATATTCTTATTATCTGAAGATAAAGAAAAATTCTTTTTTAATAAAATATATATGAATTATGATGAAATAAAAAGATTGGCTGAAAAATATAATGTAAATATGGTATATTTAAAGATTGAAGGCGATTCAAATAATAAAGATATAAAAAATAGTAAAGCTTTATCATTATTTAATAATATTAAAAGGTGGATAAATAATATTGGATTCAAAATTTTTAATTATTATTATTTTTTTGATGAAAATTATTTATATGGTTATATATTATATTATCCAGATAAATTACCAGAATATGAAATAAGGGAGGGTCCATTACTATGGGAAGAAAAAAATTATAATAAATTTTATGAAAAACATAAAAATGAAGAATTAATAATTAGAAATGGAAAAATATATGCAGTTACAAAAAGAAAAATAAATGATATATATAAAGCAGTAGAATTTATAATAAATAATTATAAAAATAGTATTAGAAAGAAGGCAAAGTATTTATATATTAAGATAGGAGAAAAAGAAATTGAATTTAAATATTAGTTATACTTTTAAAAAATAATAGAAAAATTTTTATATGGGTAAAATTTCTACTGGGGTATATCCAATAGATAAATTGTTAGATGGAGGTATTGAAACAGATATTATTACATCATTTTATGGTCCTTCCGCATCTGGAAAAACAAATATTGCAATAATAAGTTCATATAATATTTCTAGATTGGGAAAAAAAGTAATATATATTGACACTGAAGGTGGTTTTTCTTTTGAAAGATTAAAACAAATTGCAAAGGAAGATTTTGAAAATGTAATGAAAAATATATTATTATATAAGCCAGTAAATTTTTCTGAACAAAAAAAGGCAATATATTTAACATATGATTATGTAAAAAAGAATTTTAATGATGTAGGATTAATTGTTGTAGATTCTATATCAATGTTATATAGATTAGAAAGAGGTGATAGCAATGTAAATGAAGTAAATATAGAACTTGCAAAACAATTGCAAATATTTTCAGAAATTTCTAGGAAATATAATATACCAGTTCTAGTTATAAATCAAGTATATTCTTTGTTTGATAATAAAGATGCAATTGGAATTGTTGGAGGAGATTTAATAAAATATTGGTCAAAATGTTTGATTGAATTGAGAATTTTAGATAATGGTATTAGGGAAGCAATATTAAGGAAGCATAGATATTTACCGGAAGGAATATCTATAAAATTTAAAATAGTAAATGATGGGATTATTGAATATAAAGAAATCTAAGAATTAAACTTTTTTATTATTTCTTCAGCTTCTTCTTTTGATAATTTATGAGTATTCCAATTAAATATCTTTTTATATCCATTTTCATTATATTGAGGTATTATATGTATATGTGCATGAAATACTGCTTGTCCAGCATTTTTTCCATTATTTACTATTATATTATAATCTTTTGATATTTTTTCCTCAAATAATTTCAAAAACTTTGTAAAACTTCTATAAAAATTTTTTATATATTCATCCTCAATATCTGATATCCTATTAAAATGCTTTTTTGGTACAAATAATGTATGTCCCTTATTTAGAGGATTTATATCTAAAAATGCTATAGAATATTCATCTTCATATAATATATATGAAGGTATTTCTTTATTTATTATTTTACAAAATACGCATTCTTCCATAAAAATTTAATATATAAAAATTTTATATGTTTAATATTTCTTCTAATACTTTTTTTATGTCTTCACCATCTGCTACATATTTAAATTTACTAAATACATTTGAAAGAATAACTTTTTTATCATTAGTATTTAATGATTTTAAATATTCTTCAATTTCTTTCCTTAGCTCTTCTTTATTTCTTTTATATAAATTATTTTCTCTTATTATATCCTCAATATTCTTATTATATTTAATATAATGATAATATATTATTGGAATTGCATTTCTTACAATTTTTTTATCCTTTAAATAATCTTTTATCTTATATATAAAATCTAAATCAAATTTTTCTATTTTTTCTTTAAATAAACTCTCAATATCTCCAATCATCTGAAAGAACAAATAATATACAGTATTTGGATCTATATCAAAAGATATTTTTATTATATCATTTACATATTCACTCCATATTATATTTTCAATTTGTTTTTCATTATATCCAAGAGATTTTAAAATTTGTTTAACAAATTCTGGATCGATAGAATTTAATATCGTTTTTCCTTCATTTAACAATTTAATATATAGATCCCTATCAAATTTTTTTAAATAGTATATATCGAATGTTTCTTTAATATCCCCATAACTTATATTATATCTTATTATATTGTATTCATTATTTTCAATAATATTTTTATCAATATATATATAAGGATGATCTGTCTCTGGATACATTCTTTCAGAACCTGGTTGTGGCCTTAAGAAGGATGTAGTTCCATCATCATTTGCCTGTCTAGTATCCTTTGGTATTTTTTTAATTGATTCATTTATCCTACTTATTATTAGGCTAAAAACTTTTTTAGCTACTTTATAATCTTTTGATATTAATAATATAAATGCATCTTCATTAGAACAATTTAGAATTTTTTTAACATTATTTACTTCTTCTTCAGATATTCCGTAGTTTGGTAGTTCATCTGAATGTAATATTCCCTTTAATCCAAATTTTTTTGCAATATCAGCAAATTCAGTTCCTATTCTTCTATTTGGTAATATTTCAAATCCAATCATTCCTTTCATTTTATCAAGTTTTATTCCATATACTCTAGCTCCATTATCTATATTAGATTTAATTAGTTTTGATTTTGTTTCTTTGAATATTTCAGTTAAATCATATATCTTAACCTTAAATATCATTAAATATAAATTTAGATAAAAAATAAAAATTATCTTTTACCCTTTGCTTTTGATGCTTTTTCTTTCTTTGTAACTTTCGAAGAATATTTATCAAGTAATATCTGTAAGTTGTGTATAATATTTTCCAATTCTATTATTCTGAAATTTTCCTTTTCAGTTAATAATGATCCACATTCTTTGCATATAAAATCATTTTCATATGCTTCATCAAATGTATATGCACTTCCACACTCATTACAATAGTACAATGTTTTTGGAGTATTTTTAATTTCTTCATTAATTCTATTAATTTCTTTATTGATTAACAAGCTAAATAATCTACCTTTATCTGGAATTTTATTTCCCCATCTGAAATCAAATTTTCCATTATCATTTATTATGCTTATTGGATATACTATGTTGTTTTCTTCTAATATATATAATAGTTTCCTAATTTCTTCTTCCTTTATCTTTAATTGTCTCTTTATTTCTCTTTCTGTAAATTCTTTTTTATCTGCTATATATTCTAATATTTTTAAATAGTTTTCGTTAAGTAAGTAGCTCATAATAGCTATAAAGTTTTTTGACATTTATAAACATTATTGATTAACATCATGTTAATTATATTTAATATAACGTTAATGAATATCTCTCTTAAAATTTATAAATGTTAACTTAATGTTAAATGACATTAACAATATGTTAATATATAAACCTAGCAAAATTGTTCTGTATAATATTTGATAGTTCTTCTAGATTTATTTTTCTTATATTTGAAATAAGTTTATAAAGATCCTTTAGCATATCTGGATGAAGTATAATGCCTTTGTAATTATATGGCCCATCAGATTCTGTTATTATATTTTTTATATTTGTAATTTCTATATACTTTTTATATTTTTCATTTATTATTGTTGCAACATTTATCCCTATAAAATATCCTTTATTTATTATTTCTTCTAACAATTTTTCATCTCCGCTATACCAATGAAAATATGCTTTCTTAATATCATACTTTATTAAAAGATCGAATACTTCGTTCGAAGCATCTGGTGTATGAAGATTTAGATTTAAATCATATTCTTTTGCTAGGTTTAAGAATTTTTCAAAAATTTCTTTCTGTTTTTCAAAAGTTTCTGGCTTAAATTTTTTATCTAATCCAATTTCTCCAAGTATTTTTATTTTATTATCTTTTATTATATCTTCTACTATTTTAAATGTATTTTCATTTACATTTTCTATATTCCAAGGGTGAATTCCTATAGCAGGTATTACATTTTCATTTAATTGAGATAAAACCAAATTTTTTAATGATGATTCTAGATCTTCAGAAACTGATAATATTATTATATCTTTATTTCTTATTATTCTTTTAATTTCTATTTCATTGAATTTATATAGATGACAATGGGAATCAATATATTTCATTTTATATTTAACTGCTTATTTTGATAATATATATTAATTATTGAACAATTTTCATCTAATACTATATAATTACTATTGTTACATAAATTCAAATTGGTGTTTGATACTTCACATCCCCAATTGTACGTATTTGGATAAGAAATCCATGATTGATATAATATAGAATTTTCTGATACTAGGCATGTATTATTCAAATCATTTATAGATAAATTGTACTTTGCATATAAGCATAAAGCCTGGCAATATTGAGCAACTTGAGATATTTGATATAATTCATTTTGATTTAAATTTTGGTTATAATTATTTATTGGATATAATAATGGTGCAACTATAAATCCAGCTGCTAATAATATTAATAGTATAAGTCCTACTATTATAGTTTCTTTTTTGTCCATCAATAAAATTTATTAAAAAAGATTAAAAATTTAAGGTTTTCTAATAGAATCTCTTAAAGATTTTAATTCCTCTACTGTTTCTCTTAATTCTTTTGTAGATTCGGATATAGCAGGTATCATTGTTCTTATTAACCTATGTAATGCTTGTATTTCTGTTGTTGTTTCTCGCATTCCTTTATCATATTCTTCTAATTTCTTAGTTGCTAAATTATTTATTTCAGTTATTTTATTATCTAATTTATCAATTTGTTCTTGCATTTTATTAATAAGATATTCTACTTTTTCTTTCCATATTTTTATTTGCGATAATTCATCATTTATTTCATTTAATTTATCTTTTAATATTTCATTTACTGTATTATTTATATATTGTTCAATTTTCTCATCTATAGCAAAACCTCCTTGTCCAAATTCTGGTTGACTTTGAATTGGTTGTTGAGGTGGAAATTGGCTTGGAGTTTGACTTGATTGTGGAAATAAGTTCCATGGTTGACTAAATTGATTTGCAGGATTTTGTTGTAATGGAAATTGTTGATTTGGTTGATTAAAAGAATAATTTTGAAAATTACTTGCTATAGGATTAATATTATTTTGCTGAAATTGGTTGAATGGTCCACTATTTTGTGGTATTGGATTATTAAAGTCTTGAAATAGATTATCTAAGTTCTGTTGTTCATTCTGATCTTTCTTACTTTTTTTACTAAATATCCCAAGTATGCTTCTCATAATTCTTAATAAAAATATTGAATATTATAAATTTAACTCTTCTGATTGTATAAGCTATCAAAATATTCCATAATTTTTTCTTTTACTAATTTATCCAATTCTCTCTTAGTAACAAAATCAAATGGATTTATATAATCTAGAATAGAATTTATAATTTTTAATTGATCTACAGTAGCAAAATTTGATAACTCATCAGTTATTGCTTTTATTTTTATCTCCATATCATTTATTTCTTGTTTTATATTATTTATTTCTTTTTTAATATTTTCTATTTCTAATTTAAAATCATCTAAAGAATTCCTAGTAGTTACATCCATGGTTTGTAATATATTATTGAATATTGAAATTTTTTCTTCTAAATATTTTAATCTTCTAAGTATCTCTGTATCATTCATAGTAAAACTATTATATTTCAATATATATTAATCTTTATATGCTAAATAATTTGCAATATGAAATTAAAATGAATGGAAAAGAAAGAGTATTATATGTAAATGCTAAAAATTATAGTAATATTGCTACAATTGAAGATGATCCAAATATAATGGAATATATATTAAATATATTATCTATAGATCCATTTGTAAATACAATAATAATTGAACAAGATGAAAATATAGAATATTATGAAGATAGTATAAAAATATTGAATAGTTTTCTTGATGTATACCTTTCTATTAAAAATAATATATCAGAATATTATAAATACTTATTAACTGGAAATCCGCTATATTCAGAAATAAAAACAATAATAGATTATTTAGATAAAAGATATCTGAAAGATCCAATTGGTACATATATATTTATAAGAAGAATGAAAAGGAAATTAATGTCATTATTAAAAAATAATAAAGATTTAGAAAATCAAATATCTAATTTAATATCATTAATAGATAATTTTCTAATAAAATTTGAATCATTACCTTTGTATAAGTATATTAAACCATTTTTGATTGGATACCAAATTGGAAATAGAGAAATATATAGAAGACTATTATTGGGAGATATAAAACCAAAATTTATAGATACAAAATATATAAATAAAATTTCTGAAAGTTATAATATTGTAGATTCTTATAGATTGGATAAAAATACAGAAGTTTTTATATTGAAAAATCCTGAAGAAACTGTTTTTAGATACTATATATTTCCAGAAGAATATAAAATATTCTCTGAAGAAACATTTTTATCTCATAAAGCAATAGAAATTTTACAAGAATATGAACCTAGAAAGGAGGATTATTTAGATGTAGAAAGATTAAGAGAAATATACAATAATATATTAAATAATATTATAACGAAATTAATGTCTATATATAATATAAATATAGATAAAAATAGGTTGGAATTAATTAAGAGTATAATTATTAGGTATACAATTGGTTTTGGAATAATAGAAAAAATAGTATTGGATGAAAATTTGGAAGATCTATTTATAAATCCACCAGCAGGTATAACTCCAATATATTTACAGCATTCTAAATATGAAATGTGTGTTACAAATGTAACTCCAACTAGAAGAGAAGTAGAATCTTGGGCTACAAAACTAAGGTTAATATCTGGAAGACCTTTTGATGAAGCAAATCCAGTTTTAGATACAGATTTAATAATTGGAAATAATATATTATTAAGAGTTGCAGCATTATCACCACCATTATCCCCATTTGGATTATCATATATAATTAGAAGACATAGAAGTAAACCATGGACTTTACCTTTATTTATAGATAATAAAATGCTAAATTATCAGGCTGCAGGTTTATTATCATTTTTAGTTGTAAATGGAAGGACAATTTTAATTGCTGGTACAAGGGGAAGTGGCAAAACATCTTTATTAACAGCCTTAATGTTAGAAATACCTAAGAAAGTTAGGATAATAACTATAGAGGATACTTTAGAAATACCAGCAGAATTTTTTAGATCAGTAGGATATAATATAGTTCCTATGAAAGTTAGGAGCCCATTTTCATTAAAATCTGCCGAATTATCTGCTGAAGAGGGTTTAAGAGCATCTTTAAGAATGGGAGATAGTGCTATAATTGTTGGAGAAGTTAGATCAAAGGAAGCTTTAACATTGTATGAAGCTATGAGAGTTGGTGCTGTAGCAAATGCTGTAATGGGTACTTTACATGCAGAAAGCCCTTATGGTGTATATGACAGAGTTGTAAATGATCTTGGAGTTCCTAAAACTGCATTCAAAGCTACAGATATAATAGTAATTGTAAATCCAATTAAAGAGCCTTCAGGATTAAAAAGATATAGAAGAGTACTAAGGATAACTGAAGTAAGAAAATTATGGGAGCAAGATCCATTAAAAGAAAGAGGTTTTGTTGATTTAATGATTTATGATGCTGAAAAAGATAATTTAGAACCAACATTAGAATTAATAAATGGTGATTCTGATATATTAAAGGCTGTTGCATCTAGAATAAGATATTTGTCAAAATCTTGGGAAAGAGTATGGAATATGATAGAGACAATTGGTTTGTCAAAAAAATTGTTAGTAGATATAGCAAGAGAAAAAAATAGGAAAGATATTTTGGAAGCAGATTTTGTTTCTGCATATAATGAAGTATTTTATCAATATATAGATAAAAGTATTAAGGAATATAATGAAATCGTAAAAGATTATATATTAGATAATATGAAGAAATGGATATATCAGAAGTTGAGTTAGGGAGGTTAGATGTTCAAAATTTAGAAAGTAAAATAAAATTATATAAATACATTTATTTCGGTAATAAATTAAAATATTATGAAAAAATTGTTAAAACATTTGGAAATATAATAAAAGTTAAAGTAAATGAAAATAAAAGAAGAAATTTTGAAAAAATAAATGAAGAACTCCTTTTAGATGTAAATATTGATCAAATATATTCTGCATCAATATTTTTTCTAGTATTATTTATTTTTATAGGAATAATTTCCTCAATAATAATATCTCCGTTATATTTTCTATTATTTGCCTCTCTTGGTATACTATCATACATATTGATCGATTATTATTATATTATTTTATACAATAATTTAAATACGAAGAAAAAATCTCAATTAATAAGTTTATTATTATTATTAGCTATTAAATTAAGACAAAATCCAAATGTAGAACAGGCTATGTTATTTGCTGCAAAAAATATTAACTTACCATTAAAGTTAGATTTACTAAGATTGTTAAGGGATATATATAATAGAAAATATGTTTCTGCATCAGAAGCTTTAGTAGAATATTCAAGATCTTGGGAAAAATATTCAAAATTTTTCTATGTTGGTATTATGCTCATTTTAAGTGCTTTATATGATCCGGATAAGGATAGAAGGAATTTTCAGATAGATAAATCAATAGAAGAGGCTTTAGAAGAATTAGTAAATGAATTGTATGAATTTTCTAGAGAAATAAGATCTACGATAAATCTTATATCTATGTTAGGTATAACTTTACCAGTTATGTTATTAACAATATTTCCCCTTGCATCAATATTTTTAGGAAATATATTTAGTCCTTTCGTTTTATTTATATCATTTGATATTTTAATACCATTTATAGCATTTTATTCAATTAATTATACAATTTCTTCAAAAATAATTGGTGTTTTTTCAAATGATGATATATATTTATTTTATTACTTAAAGAGGAGAGATTTAAAAAATAAATTAATATCAATAGCTAGTGGGATTTCTGTAAGTATACTACTATTTTTTATAATCTTTTTTGTAGTATATAAATATTTATATAAATTTGATGTTTATGGAATATTATTATCAGAATTTTTAGTATTTTTAATGGGTTTATTCGTTTCATTAATTGCTTTTATATATTATTCCCATTATAAAGATTTATATAAAAATTTAGAAAGAATAAGAACAGATTTACCCCCATTTTTATTATCTTTAAGTTCAGCATTAAATGAAGGCTATCCACTTGAAAAGGCAATGATATATGTTTATCCTAAATATAAAGGTAGTCCAATAGGAGATTTTATATCAAAAATATATCAAAATTTAAGAGCAGGTTTATCATTTTATGATTCAGTATTTGACATTAGATATGGAGCTCTATCTAAAATTCCATCATCTCAATTGAGAGCTACAATGGAATTATTATATGAAGCTAGTGGTCAATCTCCCACAGAAGCTTCTATTATAACAGGTATAGTTGCAAGATATTTTTTGTTAATATCAAAAGTAAAAGAGAGAATTAAAGACCTTGTAGCGGAGGATTTATCTCAATTAAAATCTCTATTAAGAATTTTAGCTCCAGTTATCTTAGGAATAATAAGTGCAGTTAGTGTAATGATTATAGAGATTTTATATAAATTATCTTTTCAATTTAATCAAATATCTAATTTAACATCGTCTAGTTCAAATATTTCTCAATATATAAGTACATTACCAGATATTATATTTAATATATTTAATTTAAATTCTCTTATATCTCCTGCTTCAATGATAATTATAATTGGAATATTTAATGTAGCAATAGCCTTTGTAATTGTATATACAATTAATAGTATAGAAAATAGTGGAGATAAATTAAAATTTTATTATTATTTATATAAATATTACATAATTAATATATTAATATTTTTTATATTTTCTACTTTATCTACGATAGCATTATATATGTTTGTTCAGGGAATATTAAATATTAACTACTTTATCTAAATTTTTTATTAAAATATCAATTGTTAGCCCATTTATATTATTATTTATTATATCATCGATCAATCTAGGACATGTAGAAAAAATCCAAAAATCTATATATGGAAAATTTAATAATTGCAAAATATCTATTGTATCACCAATAAATAAGTATACATTTTTTCCAGATTTTTCTAATTTATTCTTAACCTCTAATGTCTCTAAATAATAATATTGTCCAGGTTTTATTGATAATATTATTCCAATATTCTTAGAATTCTTTAATTTGTTTAATAGGAATTCTATAATTTTATCAAAATTATAATCTGGTTCATAAATATTTATTTCTCCATATATTGGATCATAGACAATCACTTTTTTCTTTAATTTTCTTGTAATATTTTCTGCATGAAATTTTCCATTTCCAATTAATAATATTGTGTCTATTCCTTCTATATTTGCAGATTCTGAATAGCATCCCAAAATATTTATTCCATATAATCCTTCCTTTAATATTATTTCATAATCTTCTTTTAGTATTTCATATATTTTTTTAGCATATTCAGAATATTGTATTAAAGATACTAGAGCAATTTTTTTTGGTAAATATTTTTTTAATTCATCTAAATTTTTAATTTCTTTTAATTTATATTTTGTTGGTATATATATTATATCCATCAAACTTATAATTTAAAAAATAAATAAAAATCTAATGATAGATGTTATAAATGCAAAGAAACTTGCAGAAAAATATAAGAAATTATATGGAAAATCCATAATATTAAAAAAGGAAATAAATGGATATACCCCTCCATCAAATTTAATTAGTTCAATTAATTATCCAAAATTATCTTTGGGTGTGTTAACATCTTATAACGAAAATATAGAATTATATGATAATCCTATATATTGGGCAAAAAATAATATAGATATTGAAGAAATTATAAAGAGCAGAATAAGTTTAATAAATGCAAAGAAAATTGTAGATGCAAACTTACCAAGAAAAAATGATAAATTATATAATGAAATTTTAGATTCAATGTTATCAGTTAAATCAATAAATTTGGAAATACATCTAAATAAAATAAGTAAAAATATGAAAATTTCAAAGATAATAGGTTTATATGGATATTCTGGAATAATAGATAAAATAAAAATAAATGAAAATCCAAAAATACCAAAAGAAATATATAAAATAGAAGAAATGAAAGCTGAGGATTCTATATATTATTTATATAAATCTGGAATGTCTGATTATTATTTATCAAGGTTATTTTCAATGGGTTTCTTTGGGTATAAAATAAATAAAAGATTAGTTCCAAGCAAATGGGCAATAACTGCAGTTCATGAAATTTTAGAGAAAAAAATAAAGGAAGAAATAAAGGATTATTCTAAAATTAATGATAAATATTATTTATTTTATTATTCTTTATATGGAAATGATTTTTATGGAGTATTTTTTCCAGGTGATGGAAAATGTGAATTGATTGAAACATTAATACCAGGTTCTGTATATAATTTAAATTCTAAATATAGTATAATTGGTAGAGATAATGAATCTGGAGGTTATAGTGCTTTAAAATTATCTTTTGCAGAATTTATGAGAAATTATAAAATGGTTGGAAATTTAGTTGTATTTAGGTTTGTAACAAAAGAATATAAAATTCCTTTGGGTGTTTGGGTTGTTAGAGAAGGAACTAAATATATGTTAAATAATTTAGTAGAAAAATTTGATAATTATAATGAATTAATAGAATATTTAAATAATAAATTCATGAATAAATATAATGTTTCAGTATATAAATTAAGGAAATATAGTAATTTATTAAAGCAAAAAACGATTTTTAATTTTATTTAAATAATATTTTGTTATTTTATCTCCATAATAATGTATATTTTCTACTATTTTTCCTTTTTCCATTTTAATAGCATCATTACTATCATATAACGCTTTTCCAATTGCTAATAATTTATTATCTTCAGATATTATTAATATTATTTCATCCTTTTTGAAATCTGAAAATTCAATTATTCCAGGTCTAAAAACATCTGCACCATTTAATATTTTTTCTTTTGCTCCAATATTTACTTTAATGTAATTCATATTTGTTTCACATTCATTTATCAAAAATATTGTTGGATATATTATCTTATCTTTTATAAATGCTATTGGAATATTATTATATATGTAAATATTATTTTCTTCATCTAAAAAAATATTCTCATTTTTTAATTTTTCGCATTCTATTTTATAGTTGTTTTTTAATACTTCAATTAACTCTTTTCTTGATTTTTTGTCTAAACTTTTCATAGAAATATATATAAATATTTAATTTAAAAATTAATAATGGTCGGCTTTGATTACAAAATGCCAAATCTGTTAGAAATAATATTGTTGGTAGGATTTTTTATTAATATGATATTAGGATATCTTTTATTATTTAAGAGCATAGAACTACCAGTTGCATTACAAGGTTCAGCTGCTATGGTTATAGCAGCTCTATTTACATGGTTGACAGTATTATGGTTATCTGTAATTGCAATATTATTAGAATATACTAGGAAGGATATAATAGAATTAAAAGAAAAGCTTGAAAAGAATAAATAATTATATTTTTAATTTTAATTCAACAATATCTTTATCTTCTAATTTATAATTTAATCCAGCTCTTATAATCATATTTTTCCTAATTATCTTTGCATATCTAAATTTATCTATCCACTTTTTATTTATTTTTTCAATGAAATCTTTTATAGTAGAATCTTTATTTAATATTATACAATGATCAGAATCTATTGGTTTTACCCTTATTAAATTTAGATCTTTAATTATATTTTCTAATATTTCTTGTAAATTTATATTTTTAAAATCATCAAATTTATTATATATTACTTTATATTTATTATTTGGAATTGTATTAAATTCAATTATCCCTTCAGAAAATTTATTTATTCTTTCCAATTGCTCTTTTATATCTCTTTTTTCATCTAACATTAATATATAATAATCTGATAATGATAAAATTGATCTAAATTTTCTTTCAAATGTGGATGGAATTTCAACAAATTGATAATATACACAATTATAAAATATGGTACCAATTGCAGGATTTATTGTAGAAAAAGGAATTTCACTTACCTCAACATTTGCATTCGTGAATTTTCTTAAAAAATAACTTTTTCCCGAGTTTTCTATTCCTAATATACTTATCAAAATATCGCCAGATTTTTCTATTAATTTTATACCGCTCCTTCCCTTTTTATATTTACTTTCTTCAATTATTTTTTCATATTCAGATATTTTTTTATTTATCCATGCAATTAAATGTTCAGATCCTTTATGTTTGGGAGCAGTTTTTAACATTTCATATAAATATTTTAATTTTTCTTCTGGAGTTTTAGCATTTTCATATTTTTCTTTAGCAGCATAAAATTCAGGTCCAGCATTTGTTACCATATTATATGTAATCTCTTATTTGAATAAAAAATTACTGGTATATGTAATTTCCTTAATATTATCCTTAAATTTTTATCTAATGTACATACAATAAATTTATCAGATAATGCTGTTTTTATTATAAGTCTATCTGTCTTTTCATAATTTTCTTTTGTTTCTACAATATTTATATTATTCTTTTTTATGTATTCCAATACTAAATTATATATTCTTTTCCATTTTTCAGATTTCGAACTATTTATCTTACTTTCAATTTCAATAATATTTTTTCTTAATGTATAAAATCCTTCATATTCAATATTATTTTTCATTAGAAAATCTTTCAATTCATTTATTATATCAAAGTTTTCATAAAATGGAATAAAAAATATGTTTGTATCAATTAATATCTTATATTTCATAATAATTTACCAATTGCAAATATCTTCCATCTCCTATTAATATTTCTTAATATTATTACTTTATCATCTTTATATCCTAGAACTGGTTTATTTAATTTTATAGTGATTATATTTTCCTTTTCTATATTTTTTACAATTCCATCAGAAATTATATTATATATTCCTACTATTACTGTTTCTCCTTTTTGAATTTTTTCATTTTCATTGAATAATTCTTTTATTACTTCATATTTTACCTTTATTTCATCATACTGAGGGGGCAATTTATTTGCATATCCAGCAATTTGACCTGCCAATGTATCATCTTTTGTAACTGAAGGATCTAAACTTGTTCCAATTCCAGCAGTTCCCCTTGGTAATATTTCTTCTACATCATAATTACCATGCTTTAACGAAACTATTTTTGTTTTTATAGGAATCCATTTATTATTAATAAACAATCCAGGTCTTATTTCTATTTCATCATTTAATTTTAATTTACCTCTTAATAAACTTCCTCCTAAAACTCCTCCAACTAATTTTTCTATATCTGTACCTGGTTTATTTACATCAAAAGATCTAGATATTAAAAATATTGGATCTGAATTTTCATCTTTTTCAGGTTTTGGTAAGTTAACTAATTCTTCTAATAAGTAATTTATATTTATATTATTTATTGCAGATATTGGGATTATTTTTACTTTATTTTTATCAATATTTAATTTATCTAGTAAATTTAATATTTCTTGATAATTTTTCATTGCTTCCTCTTTTGTTATTAGATCAATTTTATTTTGTACAATTATTAATGGTTTATTTCCCAAATATTTAAACGCTACTAAATGTTCTAATGTTTGTGGTTGTGGGACCGGTTCATTTGCAGCAATAACTAATATAGCAGCATCAACAATTGCAGCACCTGTTAACATTACCATTAATAAACTTTCATGACCAGGGGCATCTACAATAGATATTTTTCTAATTGGTTTATTTTCTTTATTGCATATTGGACATATTTTTTCTGTAAAATACCCATGTTCTTCACATTTATATATTGTAAAATCTGCATATCCCAATTTTATTGTTAATCCTCTTTTTATTTCTTCAGAATGTTTTGATAACCATTTACCTGTTAATGATTTTGCCAAAGTTGTTTTTCCATGATCAACATGTCCCAGTATTATTACTGATAAATCAGGATATATTATATCATCCATTCACTTATTTTTAATAAAAAAGTTAAAAAATAATAATTTTTATATAAATCTATATATTGTTTTATTTCTTTGATCCAATAAATCTATACCAACTTTTCTAAGTTCTTCTCTTATTTTATCAGATAATTCATAATTTTTATTTTTTCTTAATTCATTTCTAATATCTATAATTATATTTAATAAAATATTTGTTAGGTTTTCTTTACTTTCTTTTCCATAAAATATATCCTCCCATAAACCATAAATTCTTGAAGCAATGTTATAGAAATTATATGAAGTAAAGTATAATGTAAATGTTTCAGATCCAATAACATTTTTATTTATATAATTTGTTGCCTCTAATAATATTCTTGTAGCTTCTCTTGTATTAAAATCATCTTTTATACTATTTATAAATTCTTTTTCATAATTTAATAATTCTTTCCATATTTTTATTTTATTATCATCTAAATAAAATGTTCTATCCAAACTATTTACTTCATTTGCAATTGTTTTAATTGTTGAACTTATATATCTATAATTTTCTTTTGCTTGATTTATACTCTCTTCATTTATATCAATTGGTTCTCTATAATGATAAGATCCAATATAAAATCTTGTAATATCTTCTCCATATTTATCTAAAAATTCTTTTGCAGGTATTATATTTCCTAAACTTTTGCTCATTTTCTCTCCTCTAATTTTTATAAATCCAAAATGTAACCAATATTTTACCCATGGATGTGTATTAAACCTAGCTTCTGATTGTGCAATTTCATTTTCATGATGTGGAAATATTAAATCCTGACCTCCCGAATGTATATCAAATTGTGGTCCTAAATATTTTGATGACATTGTAGAACATTCAATATGCCAACCAGGTCTTCCTTCTCCTATTTCCGTATTCCAATATGGTTCATCTTCTTTTTTAAATTTCCATAATGCAAAATCATATGGATGTTTTTTATCTTCTAAAAATTCTGTTTCTTGTTCCCATTGTTCTTTTTTTGTTCCAGACAATTGTCCATAATATGGATATTTATCTATATCATAATATATACTATATTTTCCTTTGTATGCATATCCTTTATTTATTAAATCTTTTATAAAATCTACAATATCGTTAATATGTGTTGTAACTCTTGGATTTATATAAAATGGCAAATTATTTAATCTCTTTACTTGTTTTAAATGATATTTTATATATTCTTCAGGTATTTTTTG
Organism: Candidatus Nanopusillus sp.; assembly: GCA_028275885.1. Classification (GTDB taxonomy): domain Archaea; phylum Nanobdellota; class Nanobdellia; order Nanobdellales; family Nanobdellaceae; genus Nanobdella. The sequence continues at coordinate 2,440 of JAPWTW010000006.1, read as the reverse complement.
CCAATCATTTAATAAATTTAATTCTCTTGCTCTTTTTATTATTTTATCATCTATATCTGTAAAGTTACTAATTGCTATATCTATATATCCAAAATATCTAAATATTCTTCTTATAATATCTAAAGAAATTTCTGACCTTAAATGACCAATATGTGATGTATCATATGGTGTTATTCCACAATGATATATTTTTACAAATGGATATTCTATTGGTTCAAATATCTCTTTTCTCTTTGTTAATGTATTATATATATAAATTACACCGATTGTTGCTCATTTCAAATACTTATAAAAAATATTTAAAAAATATTTTGAAATATTATAATAAATGAATAATTTATTAAAAGATATGATAAAAAGTAAAGTTGGAATTATATCAATTATAATATTTTTTGTGATTGGTTATTTTTATATTAAATCAATATTTTTAGGTTTATTACTGGCTTCAATTCATATAAAAATCCTTGCATATTTATATGTAATTTTATTTTCTTTAAATTTTGCTTTAATTTCTTTTATGATAATCAATTATAGGAGATTTTACTCTGGAAATATTTTATCATTTATTTCTGCAATATTTGGTTTCGCTGGATTTCAAGCATGTTTGGTTGGATGTAGTACAGGTTCTTTTGCAATTCTGGTTGGAACGCTTGCCCCAATGTTTGGATTGAATATATATAAATTTGGAGAATTTTTATTAATTATTAGTGATATTTTATTTATAATCAATTTAATATTTTTGTTAGGGTTGAATAAAGGAAAAGATATTAAAAAACTTAAAATTCCAAGAAATATTGTAGAAAATTTAAATCGTTGTTGTTGTTGTAATTAGATTTAAAAATCAGTAGTAAACTATAGTTTCAAAAATATTATATTGTAATTTTTTATATCTTGTTTTGTAGATAATATTTCTCATATTTTAAAATTTTAGAAGATATAAAATAAAATACGCGGCGGTGCCCGAGAGGTCAAAGGGGGTCGGTTGAGGTCCGATTGGATAAGATCCGCCAGGGGTTCAAATCCCCTCCGCCGCATTGAAATTTTATTTTTTATAATTCTAATTATTGGTAAATTATTCATAGATTAATTAACTAATATATAAAGCAATATATAGCAATATAAAAGATTACGACTTATCTATGCATATACTTTCTATAATATATTATTTATTTGTCTTAGTCTAAATCATGTCTAGCATAAAATATTTATAAACTAAAAAAAACAGATATTACATGTATATTAGATCTATTTCTCCAATAATAGCATCAATATTAATAATTGTTATTACTGTTGCAATTGCTGGAATATTTTATGCATTTACTTCAGGTATGTTTTCTTCATTAACATCTTCATCAAATAATTTAGTTAATCAACAATCTAAAATTATATCTTTTACAATAAGTAATGTATATTGTTCAAATAATACATTATATTTTAATATCTATAATAAAGGAAATATACCAATAAATATAAATAATTCTATAATAATATTTACTGATAATTATGGTAATACTATATCTATAAATGGAAGTAATATTATATGTAATAATGGAAATATAATACCTATAGGAAGTAATAGTTTATGTTATATAATAAATAATATTTGCTATTATAATTATGTAGATTATATAAAAAGTACTAATTTTGTATATAATGGAATAAGTTATAATTATGATATATTGGGAAATAATAAATTTAATTTATTATATGCTTTTAATTCTAGTAGTAATTCAATATCAGGTTCATCTACTAATACTACTGGAATTAGCTCAGGATACATTCCAATAATAATATATAATACTCAAAATATTCCAACTCCCGCTCCATTTCAACAACAAATAGCAATATGTAATGGAACAATAAATATTGGTCTAATTTTGCCTATATAAATAATGTAACATTATTTAATCAAATAAGTCCAGATGGTAAAAATGTATACTTTACTACAAATTACAACAGTACTCCAAACATATATTCATGGTATTTAGGTCAATTTATTAATGGAAGTACAAATTGTAAAATATGGTGGATAAGATTAGATAATGGTATCCCTGCTAATAGTAATGTAACAATATATATGTATATAGGAAATAGTTCTTCAAATTATTACCAACAATATTATCCTTACGTAGGTGCTTCTCCTCAAGTAGACTCTTCTAGAATATATGATAATGGTAAATATGTATTTATAGCATATGGATATTTTAATAATACATTTGATAATTGGACAGGATATCTTTTTAATGTAATTACTCCTACAGCAACTCCAAATGGTATTGAAATGCTAAATAATTACAATTGGGAAGGTAGTTTTATTTTATCTCCAAACAATTGGAATATACCTTTAATACCTCTGATTGTTGAAGAGGCTTGGTATTATACTTATGGTTCAGATACAAATGCAATAGCATTATTTGGAGATACAAGTCAACAGTTCCAT
>JAPWTW010000010.1 GCA_028275885.1 Candidatus Nanopusillus sp. | reverse complement strand
TGATTTGTTAAATAATATGTATAACATATATTTGAAAGATATGTTAGTCCATTTACTTCTTTTTGATATGTTAAGTTAAAACATAAATCTTCACCATTTATCATTGGAACATTATCATAAATATATATATATTTTGTAGAATTATACAATAAATTTCCTATATTAATTGAATTTTGAAAATTTTGATTATTTGAATATATTGTCAGTCCAACATTATATAAAACATGATTCTTATTATCATTTGGATATGCAGATAAAATTATCAATAAAGTTCCATTATTATTTAAGTATATCCCATCAAAAGATAATGATTCACCATAAACATAGTAAGGTATAATATGTAGATCTTGTAATAACTTACCAGAATATACCTCAATTAAAATATAATATATCCCAGGATATAGATTGGATACATTAATATTATCATAAATATAATTATATCCCTGCTTTAATTCTACATTAAAAGAATTATTGTATATTGCTCCGTATAATATAGCATCCCACGCAGCAAGTTTAATATTTATTGTTGCATTTGTATTATATAATGAATACAAACTTAAGTTTAAATTTAATACTTTATTATTATTAATAATTAATTCTGTTTGATTTCTCACAATAGCAATCCAAGGATAATTACCAATATTAGGATTACTTATATAGATATTTTCATATATTGGCGTAGAAAAGTTGTTTGGATTACCTATTATATGTTTTGTAGCAGTATATAAATAGAATAATAGTTCATAATTTCCTGAAGATATATTTTCTGGAATTTGATATGAAAAATTTACTGTATAATTTTCATATGGTAGTAAATTTGATATCATCTTTAATTCTGCATATAATACTTGTGTACCAAATGATAAGTTTTCATTAACTAACATTATTCCCAAAAATATTTGCGGATAATAATATGGATCATTATTTTGTATAAAAACATATCCTGTAATATTTTGTCCAGGTAAAAATTCCCTACTATATAAATATGGAGTAATTAAAATATTTGGAATATAACCTTGATTATAATAATAAATTTGATAAGAGAAAATATTTTTAGTTGATAAAAGTATAAAGGACAATAATAAAATTAATAATATTTTCTTGTTCATATATTATCCTTAAAGAAAATATTTATAAAAATTTATATCCAATTATTTTTCTTTAATCTTAATAAAAAGGATAATGCTTTAGCAGCCTCTTCTGGTGATTCAAATACTGGTAAATATTCTTCAACAGATATTTTTATTTGCTCGGTAAATCCTCCTCCATATATTAAAAATACTAAGGGAATTTTTTTATTAATTATTTTTGATAATTTTTCAGGAAATTTTTCTGTAAAAAGAGGTAATTGTGGTAATAATATTGCAATTATTCCTTCTGTTCTTGAATCTTCTAATAGTATCTTTAATCCTTCTATGTATTGATCTTCACTCACTTGAGCTGTAGTATCTATTGGATTATGAAATGAAGCAAAAGAGGGTAGAATATTTTTTAATTTTTCTTTAATATCTTCTGGCGTTTCTTCTATTTTAATATTATTTTCTTCTAAAGCATCTGTTGTTAAAACACCTTCACCTCCCCCATTTGTATATATATAAATAACCATTATTATAAATAAAATGCCAGAGTTTTTAAATAAATCATAAAATCTCCCATACTTTTCGCTTCAATTATATTATATTGTTTAAATAAATTTTTATATACTTCATAATCTCCCGCCATGGATGCTGTATGGGAAGAAACTGCAATAGAACCCCTCTTTGTTTTTCCAGATTTTAATACTATTACTGGTCTATTTAATTGGCTTGCAACTTTTAAAAATTCCTTACCCCTTCCTTCTCTTAATCCTTCCATATATATAAATATTGCTTTAGAATTTTGATCATCTTTTAATTCTTTTAATATTTCAACTTCATCTAAATCAATTTTATTTCCATAAGAAATTATCTTTGATACACCAATATTTTTACTTGATAACCATTCCATAACTGCCAAAGCAATTGCGCCAGATTGAGATAATAGGACAATTTTTCCTTTCTTTGGTCTTATTAATCTTTTATCATCAACAAAAAATGTATCTATACCATTATATGGATCATATAAACCCATACCATTTGGTCCCAATATTCTTATTCCATATTTTTTCGAATATTCTAATATTTTTTCTTCAAGATCTTTTCTACCAACTTCAGAAAATCCAGCAGAAACTATTATTGCCAACTTTACACCTTTTTCTCCAGCCTGTTTTATAACTTCAGGAACGCCCTCTGCAGGTATTGCTATTACAACTGCATCTATATTCTCATCTATTTCAAAAATATTTTTGTAACATTTTAGATTATATAAATTATCATAATTTGGATTTATTGGATATATTTTTCCAGGAAATCTTTTAATAAAATTTTTTAATATTATATTTCCAACTTTTCCTTCTTTATTACTTGCTCCTACAATTGCAACAGATTTTATGTCAAATATACTCATAATTTAATATAGCATTTTATGTATTTATATCTTTTTTCACATAATTGACATAACATAGATTGTAAATCTAATAATTTAATATTTTTATCATTTTTTAATAATTCTGCCATCTTAATTAATATATTTTTGTCTTCTTGATCAAATTCAAAATAATATTTACCTCTTATACCCTTTAAATATTGTGAAACTGCAGATTGCGTTATTGATAATTTATCTGCAATTTCTTCTTGAGACATTTTATAATTATCATACAATATTTTTGATAATTCTCTTCTAATTGAAGGAAGCATTTCCTTTACAAATAGTTCACATCTCAATGTCATATAATGATGTTATATAATAAAATTTAAAAAATCAATAACATTAAGTATACAATAATCTATCAATTCTTATTTAGGAAAAATTGTTGACTTAATACCAATTATTCTGTTTATAAGTTATAATATAATAATATTTACAACTTTAAATTAATGTATTAATGCAACACATTTAAATCTTATAGATTTATTCATAACAACAAACCTATTTCATTTATATTATGTTTTTATTGGCCATTAAGACTAATAATTTTTATCTTTTATAAGATAGGCCCGCCGGGATTTGAACCCGGGACCTCCGGATAGTGAGTCCGGCATCATACCACTAGACTACGGGCCTTAAAATATTTTTTTAAAAAATATTTTTTTATGATATTGGAAAAGATAGCTTCAAAATATATTAATTATATAACCGTAAGAAACTATGATAAGAGTAAAAAATATATTGGACAAGATTGTATTGTAAAACATCTATTAAATAGGAAAAAATTGTATAAAGATGATGGAGAAACAATATACAAAAACTTTATTGAAGTAAAATATAATAAAGATGCAAAGGAAGAAATAAATATGCCAAAAGAAAAAATATTAAGTGATATTCAAAATGAAAAAAAGTTTCTGATAGATAGTTCATTGTATAATCTATTATCTAATAAAGGAAAAATTAGTTTAAAAATACAAATTTCCCAATCATTAAAAGTTATAAGGGAATATTTATTTGATAGTAATTTAATATTAATTGGAGATATTGATTACTCTTTTTTAGGTAAAAATCTTGTAAATATATATAAAAAACAAGAGGAGTTTGATTTCTATAAATATAAGGCAATAATATTAGACCCTTATGGGGATGAGGTATTAAATGATAAAGATTTAGAAAAGTATGAACTATTTATTCTTGGGGGAATTGTTGATGTTGGTTTAAATTGGCAATATGCAACCCAATATTTATTTAGAAATATTGATTTACCGCATAAAAGAATAGAACTATACAAATCTATAAAGAATGTTCCAGATAGGATAAATATATTAATAAAGATTTTACTTGATTCTATTTATTTAAATATACCATTAGAAAAATCTATAATAGTTAATTCACCAAAAAAATTTATTAGACATATTCAATAACTTTATATAAACTTTTATACACAGAACCTGGATGTTTTTCAAGATATTTATCTAAGTTTTTTCTTATCTTATCAATATCTTTCTCGCCAAATAATATTCTTAAATTATCAATGTCTCTATCATTGAATCCTTTATTTATTATTTCTTTAATTTTATCTTTATATTTTTCATATTCTTCTAAATCTTTTATATCTTTATCTTTATATCTAAAAAATTTATAAATTATGGAAAATAATCCAAAATCGTTAAAATATAATATATAATTTAAACCATTTTTTTTAATAAACAGATTTCCTGCCATATTAATCGTTATATATAATTTTAAATTTGATAAATCTACTTTTATATAAAAATATATTCCATATAAGTTTGGAATTATTAATTCTTCATTTAAACTTACTCTAAATCCATAAATATTATTTGGTAGAAATTCATATTTATATCTCCTCATTTTAATATAATTTGTTATAGTATCTCTTTGTGTTATAGCTCTTTGTTGATCTATGCATATTATATCAATTACATTACTTACAGCTTTTTCACCGAATCTTAAAATTCTTGCTATTTCTATACTCCCAATTGTAGAGCAACCATTAATAAGTATACTATCTAAATCCATATATCTTTCTATTTCATCAAAAGGTATCCTCTTCCTTTTTATTCCCTCATAAAATTTTGCATTAGATGAAGATATTATATATTGAATTTTTGAAATTATCTGAATATAATCTTTAGGATTTGATAATTTATCAGCATTATTTATTATATATCCAACATCTGATATTAATGATTCAAGATTTTGAACCATTAAAAATCGTTAAATAATTATTTTTATAAAAGTAGCCCCGCGGGGATTCGAACCCCGGTCTCAGGGACCAGAGCCCTGAATCCTAGGCCACTAGACGACGGGGCTTTCCTAAATATAAATTTTTAAAGATAAAAATATATAGATTCATCTATAAATGAATAAAGAATATAAAAGAATATCTGTTAAAGATATAAAAAGATTAATAGCAATAGTAAAGATAAATAAAAATGAGAGTTTTATATATATTATTAGAGAATTTTCCAATGATCTTGCAAAAATTTTAAATAGTAGATTATTATATCATAAAATTTATTTATTTCCAGCAGATTTTGAAGGAAATAAGGATATAACATTTATTGGAATTTTAACAACATCTCATATAGTAATAAGTAGCTATACTGAAGAGGATGGAATTTATATAGATATAGATGCTGCATGGTGTAGTGGAGAAAACTTAAATAAAGAAAAATTGGAAGAATTAATTAAGAAATATTTTAAAAATTATGAAATAAAATCCTTTAGGATATATAATTATCTGGGTGAGGAAAGCCTTCTCAGCTGATAAATGATGAATGCCAAGTTCGCTGATAGATTTATAATGGTGTTATATAATATATTATTCAATGAATGAAAATATTGAAAAATGGAAGATACATGATTTAAAGACTTTAAAACAATTAGAGAAAGCTGGATATGGAATTTATAATCATTCTGCTGTCGAAATTTGTCATTGGACAAAAGAATCAATCATAAATGGAAGAACATGTTATAAAAATAAATTCTATGGGATAGATACTGCAGGATGTATGGAAATGACACAATCTGTTGTTTGGTGCACAAATAGATGCATATTTTGCTGGAGACCAAATACAAAATTTGAACCTTATTATGATATACTACCGGAAGATAAAGTAGATAAACCTGAAGAAATAATGGAAAAATTAAGAGAATTAAGAAAGAAATTATTAATTGGATATTATGGAAATCTAAAGGCAAATAAAGAATTATTAGATAAATTTATTGATAAACCAACACATGTTACATTTTCATTATCGGGAGAACCATTGTTATACCCATATGTTGCAGAGAGTATATTATATATTAAGAAAAATTGGCCATGGATAAAATCAATATTTATAGTAACATCTGGACAAGTTCCAGAAGCATTGGAAAGATTAATTGAAAAGAATGCATTACCAACACAATTATATATATCATTTACAGCTCCAAATAAAGAAATGTATAAAAAAATATCTGTACCTTTATATAAAGATTATTGGGAAAGATTTCTAAAGTCATTAGAAATTGCATCAAAAATGAAAACAAGAAGAGTTGCAAGAATAACATTAATTAAGGGAATAAATGATGATCCAAAATATTTTGATGAATGGGCAAAATTAATTGAAATATATAATCCTCATTTTGTAGAAGTAAAATCTTATTCATTCTTAGGATATTCAAGATCAAGATTAAAATTTGAAAATGTTCCAAGTATGGAAGATATAAGAAATTTTGCAAAAGGATTAGTAGAAAAATTGCCTGGCTATGAAATATTTAAAGAAGATATTGATTCAAGAGTTGTATTAATAAAAAATAGAAGACAAGGAATGGATATAGATCCTATAATAAAAAATGTTGAACCCAATGTATAATTATTTTAATCTATAAGGTGAAATTATTCTACCAAATTTTTTAATTACTGCCCAAAAAGGTGGTCTCATAAATTTTCTTGATTCTTTAACTTTTCTTATTTTAACATTATAGTTCTTGAATACCATTATAATTCATTAAATGAAAAAAATTTTAAAATTATAATAAAAAGAAAAAACTTATAGATATAGCCGTTAAAATTATACTATGAATTATACCAGATTTTATCGTTCCCTTTGCAAGCTTTCCAATAACTAGACCTGTAAAAACTGCATTAATTAATAATAATAAAAAAGATAAGAATTTATATATATTTATTAATTCATAATATGTTTCTTTATTAAATGAAAGACCTAGTGATTTTATATTAATTATTAAATAATATACTGCAATAATTGATAATAGAACTCCAAGATATAATCCATAATATGTATAAGTAGTAAGCTTTAGTTGAGATAACCTATCCTTTTTAATCATTTCTAAATTTCTTATGCTTTCTGATAATGTATCTAATAAATTACTCAAATCCCCACCACTTTTTAAAACATTATTTATATTCAATAAAACTTCAGATATTTCTAAATTATTTATCCTCTTTGCAGAATCATTTAATGCATCATAAAAAGTTTTCCCATATTCCATCTCAGAAATTATATATTTAATTTCTTTATTTAATCTCTTCCCATAATAATTATTTGATATAGTTTTTAGAGCAATTGGTAATGGCTGTCCTATTTTTAGATAATGGGATAGATCTCTTAAAAATAATGGAAAATTATTTATCATCTCTTCATATTCTAAATATTCTTGAAGATATTTTAATGAATAAATTAAATATAATAATACAATTATTCCAATTTTAACAAATATATTAATATTTATTGGTAAAAATATGAAAGATATAGAAAAAACAGTTATTAAAGATATATATAATATATCCTTTTTATTCATTTATAATTTTCTTATTTTATCTAATAAAAGTTTTTTCTCCATCCTTGCTACAGTTTCCCTTACTAATTCTATTGCATCCACATTTACTGAGATAGAATCTATACCAAGTTTTACCAATAATTCTGCATAATCAGGTCTAGATCCTGCTTGTCCACATAATGATGTATATACCCCATATTTTTTACATACTTTTATTACCCTTGATATTAATTTAACAACTGCAGGATGCCCTTCATCCATTAGTTTTTGTACCATTTCATTATTTCTATCTACTCCTAACGTTAATTGAGTCAAATCGTTTGTTCCAAAAGATACAAAGTCTATACCAGCATTCTTAATTATATCTTCAATTGTTAATGCAGCGGCAGGTGTTTCTATCATTATTCCGAACTTTATATCCTTTCCAGGTATTAATCCCTCACTTTTAATTATTTCTTTTGCTCTATATACTTCTTCCCATGATATTACAAATGGCAACATTATCCATAAATTATTCAATCCTCTTTCTTTTATTAATATTTTAAAAGCTCTTATCTGAGCTCTAAATAATTGTTCTTGATCTAAATCTCTCCTGATACCATGCCATCCCATCATTGGATTTGCTTCTTTTGGTTCTTTTTCTCCTCCTTCTAAATTTCTATATTCATCAGTCCTCATATCCAATGTCCTAACTATTACTGGCTTTGGATACATAATTCTTAATATTTCTTCTAATCTTTCTACTAACATATTCGTAAATTCATCTAACTTATTATTATCTAAATACCATCTTGGATGTTTTCTATTTCTTAATACTAAGAACTCCAACCTTAATAATCCTATTCCATCTACTAAATCTTTTACTTTACTTACAGTTTCTGGATAATCGGCAATTGCCATGATTTTTGTAGCTGTAATTTCTAATGGTGTAGATTTTATTATTTTCCTTGCAACTTCTTTTTTAGTTAATTCTCCCAATTTTACTTCTCCTTCATATACAATACCATGTGTTCCATCTACAGTTATAACCATTCCATCTTTTAATATTTTAGTTGCATCTTTTGTTCCAACAACAGCAGGTTTACCAAGTTCTCTTGAAACAATTGCAGCATGTGATAAATGTCCACCTTCATCTGTAACTATTGCAGAAGCCTTTGCCATTAATGGTTCAAAATCTGGATTTGTCATTACAGTAACTAATACATCCCCTTCTTCAAATTTATCAAATTCTTCTGGAGATAATATTATTTTTACTTTTCCAGTACCAACACCAGGAGATGCAGCAATACCCCTTAATAATATTTTTTCACTTTTTATTTCTAATTCTTCTTTCTTCGTTTTCTTAATTGTTGTTATATCTCTTGTTTGTACAATATATATACCAGTATCATCAATTGCATATTCTATATCTTGTGGTTTTCCATAATGTTGTTCCAATATTTTTCCATAATTCGCTAAAGTTCTTATTTCATCATCAGATAATACTCTAGCATTCTTTAATTCATTTGGAACTTCTACTTCCTTTGTAAGAGAATCTGGATCATATGCTGTCATAACTTTCTTTTCATTTATTTTTACTTCTAATATATTTAATGTATTCTTATCTACAACATATTCATCTGGTATTACTGCTCCAGAAACAATTGCTTCACCCAATCCCCAAGAAGATTCAATTACTATTTTTGATAAATCATTTTTAACAGGATCTGCAGTAAACATAACACCAGATTTCTTTGAAAATACTTGTTTTTGTACTACAACACTTAAGGCTATTTTATTTTGATCAATTCCCATCATTGCTCTATAATTAATTACTCTCGCAGTCCATAGAGATGCCCAACATTTTTTAACAGCATCCAATAATTTATCTTCGCCTTTTACATTTAAATATGTAGCCTGCTGACCTGCAAAAGAGGCATTTGGCAAATCTTCTGTAGTTGCTGAAGATCTTACAGCAACAAATATTGGTTCATTTCCAAACATACTAGATAATTTTCTATAGTTTTCTAATATTTCATTCTTTAAGTCATCTGGAATATTTCCTTTCATAAATAATTCTTGTATTTGATTAGCTGCTTTCCTTAATTGAGCTATATTATTTACGTCAATTGATTTTAATATTTCTTCTATTTTATTTCCTATTCCATTATATTCTACAAATCTCCAATAGCCATCTATTGTTATTGCAAATCCTGGGGGAACTGGAATTCCCATTTTTATCATTTCTCCCAAATTTGCAGCTTTTCCACCAACAATATTCCTATCATCTTTAGATAATTCATTAAGCCACTTTATATATACCATAAAAAATTAAAGAAATATTGATCTTTATAAAAATTAGATAACCACCAAAAAATAAGGATTATGAATTTACATTATCTTCTTGCGCTTTTTGATTTTTTAAATTAACGTTATAATTTTCCTTTATATAATTGTATATTATTTCTGCATATATTTCCGCAACTTTTTCAGGATCTGTCGACTCAATTAATTCTTTTCTTTTCTCTTCATTTATATATTTGTTTACATCAAAACTTCCACTTTCAATTTTTTCAATTACTTCTTTAACCAAATTATATAAATCTTCATATGTCTTAAATGATAATTCACTACTTAATATTCCTTTTTTTTCTAATTCTTGTAATGCAGAAATCTTCCTATGTATTATTGGCAACTTTCCAAATATTAGTGCCTCTAAAGTAGCGAGACCATATGACTCTATATAAGCCGCGTTAATATATACTGTATTTTTTAATTCCCCCATTGCTTCTAAGAATCCTATGAGATGTAAAGGATATACATACAATGAATTTCCCATTTGCTCACTATATATATGAACTTCTCCTCTCTTATATTTACTTATAATTTCTTTTAACTTTTCATACTCTTCACTTCCTTCACGCATGTCTGGAGTAATTATTATTAACATTACATCTTTACCCTCCTTAAGTAAATCTTCATATAACTTTATTACATCATTTATACCTTTTTCTGGATGAATTCTTCCGTTATAAATTAGCTTTGTTCTCTTATCCTCTTTATATGAATCCACATAATAATCTTTGTAAGCTTTTATTTCATATCTATAATTCTTCCATAATGATATCATAAACATTGGCTCATCTAAAACTATTGCTCTTCTAAATTTAGACCCAGTAACTTTTTCTGCATATCTTTCATTTGAATCACGAACGATATCTGTAGGAAACATTACAATTCCATATTTTAACCTATCCAATATATGCAATTCTTTTTCAATTGCTTCTACTAACCACCTATACTTTTCTCTTAATTCTCTAGCTTCTTCATTATCCTCAAAAAATAAATATTTTGCTAGATTTATCAATTCTTTCTGATCTTCATCATCCAAATAACCTTTATGTATTCTTTTTTCAAATAAATTATATATTTTTCTTTTAGTTTCTTCTCTTATATTTTTTAATTCATTACGATTAATTATATTCCAAAGATCAATTAACAAATTACCATCAAGATCAGAATGAACCATTACAACAAAATTTCCCTTTTCAGATAATATTCTATCTAAATTTTCCTTTGTTATATTTCTATCAAATATCCCAAAACCAGCACTGCTAATAAATTTAAAATCTGAACTGGATAAACCAGTTAATAAATCATCCAACCCGATCTTTCTGGATTTGTCATTATAATTTTGTTCTATTGCAAGTTCTAAGATTTCTTTTATTTTTCCTTCTTTATATAATTTATATAATTCATTAAAATCAACTTCATGATAATCTACACCATTATTCCCATTAAAAGTTGTTACATAAAGTTTAATTTCTAAATCTTTTAATCTACTTTTAAGTAATTCATATATTTTTAAAAAAGATAAAGTTGCACTTATAGTATATGTTTTTGCCCCAGAATTCCACCTATGATCTGCTAATATTACTATTTTCATCTTATTTTATGATAATACTACTTATTATTTTATGGCTTTAGCACATGTGGACCTGGTGGTTGTCTAAATTGGTTTGCCGATTGTCCACCTTGTGGAGCTTGTTGCTGCTGAGGAGCTGGTTGTTGGCTTGCCGGTGGTTGTAGAGGTTGTTGTAGTCTTGGACTTACATAGCCACCAATTCTACTAGACACTATATCAAACCAATTCCTATAGAATCCGTATTGACCCCAAGAATTTAATATTAATGATACTACTCCAGGAATTTGCACCTTTGAATACATTGTAGATATTAAGCTTTCTATAGAAGACATAAATATATCATCTAATGTAGGCATTAGTCTAGTTGTAGATTCTAATAGTGTTACATTTGGTGTCTTTGATGTTATATATGATCTTACTTTATTTATTATTCCAGCATACTCGCTATAGAATGCTGAAGCATATACATACAGATTTGCTGCAATCTCCTCCTCCGTTACATCTTTACCTATTGATTTATAATATTCATGTAGAGATTTTGCTAACAAATCTCCAACCATATTTACAATATTTTGTACATTTTCTCTTTCTTGCCTAGCGATATTTGTATATTCTTTTTTACCAGTAACCGGATCTGGATACCCCAATTTTTTGAGAGCTCTTATATATAATGCTGATAGCATATGAATATTTGCTAATTGATCATTTCCGAATAAATTTTGTTTGTATATATTTACCATTTCTCCATATAATTGTGATGGATTTATACCATCTTTAGTTGAACTTATAGTAAACCCTCCAATTATATACTTTAATGCTTTATTGAATTTTGGATCTAATTGCATATCTATTTGTCTTACAGTAGACTCTAAAGCCTCGTTAATAGAATTTATTAGTTCATTATATATTTGTTGACCTAAATTGGTGTCTTTACTTATTTGATCCATATATTTTCCGATAAGAGCTTCTAACGCCATATTACATATATCTACACAAAGCTTTATAAATTTTTCTTTACTTATATTAATCTACATATAATAATAAAAAAATTTATAAAGTTTATTTCTTTAGCAACGTATTAAGTGCCTTTACTATTTCATCCATAATTTGCTTTCCTTCACCAGGTTCTATTATTGC